>CAZNVB010000184.1:0-3968 GCA_964576265.1 uncultured Eubacteriales bacterium
GCCGAAACCTGGCCGAGGAACCGGATGTTCGGTTTGGCCTTCCTCTCAAGTTCCTTCCGCAGCGGGCCGGTCCCGACAATATTCAACTTTTCGCCTGTTCGGTTGAAGACCTCAACGGCCAGGTCGATGCGTTTGTACGGGACAAGAGCCGAGACGATCACAAAGCCCCTTCTTTCCGCTTTTTCCTCCGCCGGACAAAAAAATTCCGTATCTACGGGCGGATGAATGACCTCAGCCTCGCGGCGGTAAAATTTTCGGATGCGGCGGGCTACGGCCCGAGAGTTGGCGATAAAATGGTCGACCCGGGCCGAGGATGATTCATCCCAAAGCCTCAAATAATGGATGATCGGGGGGATCAGGATTCGAGAGAAACAGGACAATTGAGCCGGAGAAAAATAAGAAAAATATTGGTTCCAGGCATAACGGACCGGCGAGTGAATGTAGCTGATGTGAAGGGCATCGGGGTGAGGGATGACGCCCTTAGCGACACAGTGCGAGCTCGAAACGATCAAACTGAATTCTCGAAGGTCGAAGAGCTCGATCGCCAGGGGAAAGAGAGGCAGATAGAAGCGGTACCTCTTTTGCAAAAAAGGAAGCCGTTGGAGAAAACTCGTCCGGATGGCTCGCTGTTCAATCAACCGGCATTGGGTTCCCGGGAAATGGAAGAGGGTGTAGATCGGGGCTTGAGGAAAAATCTCCGCCAGAACTTCGAGGACTTTTTCTCCTCCCCGCTCGCCCGAAAGCCAGTCATGGACGAGAGCGACCTTGATTCTGTCCATCGGGCTTGATTATAGGGAGGGGATCTCTAATTGTCAAACCGGGCCTTCGGCCTGTTTTTTCTTGGCGTAGAGCTTGAGATAAAGATTCTGCGTCTGCTCGACCATCCGGCGCAGGGGAAATCGCTCAGGAATCACGGCCCTCGCCCTCTCCGCCATTCGGGACGCCCGATCCGGGTCCTCGAGCAGGCGGAGGACCGCCTCGGACAGCGCCTGGGGCGATTTCGGCGGCACAAGAATTCCAGTTTTGCCGTCATCGATGATTTCTTTGGTACCGTCGACCGCCGTGGCCACAATCGGCTTTCCCTGAGCTGCAGCCTCGATCAGGACGAGAGGAAGGCCCTCCCAAAGAGAGGGAAGCACGAAAACGTCAAACAGGGCCATGATCGCCGCGGCGTCCGCTCTGGCGCCGAGAAAAAGAATCTTTTTCTCGAGGCCCAGCTTCCGGGCGATTCGACGCAACCCTTTTTCCTCAGGCCCCCCGCCGACGACAACGATTCTGACCTGAGGGAACCGGTGGCAAATTATCGCTCCGGCCCGCACCAGCCAGACAACGCCCTTTTGGCGGTGGAGCCGGGCAACGGTCCCGACGACCGGCCGATCAGCCTCGAGGCCGAGCTCCAAACGCTTATTTTCATTGGCTTCGGCAGAGATCTTCTCCGGTGTCGGAATTCCGTTCAGGATAACCGACATTTTGTCCTCCGCGGCGAGGCGGTGCCTGAGCGCTCGACCGAGGTCGGAATAAGAAACAAGGATCAGCCCATCGCTGAGACGCGAACAAAACCTCTCCAAAGAAATCAAAAGCTGACGAAGCACCGGATTCCGGCAGTGAAGGTAGTGAATCCCATGGAGCGTATGGACAACTACGGGAGTTCCCGCTCGGCGCGCCGCCAGCCGTCCATACAGTCCGGCATATCCGCCGTGCGTATGGAGGATATCAAACTTGTTCTCCCGGAGAATCGAGGCGATTCTTCCGACGGTCCGGAGGCCGATTTTTTTATCTAAGGGAACAGCGATGTGCTTCAATCCTTTTTCTCTGGCCCTTTCTGCCAGCGGCCCTCCTGGGGCAGAGGCCACCGCCGTGTCAAATAGGTCGCGGTTGAGATGGTCGGCCAGAGAAAAAAGAACCGCCTGACCGCCTCCGAGGGTCGGCTGGTCGATCATTTCACAGATGCTGATCTTTGCCATCGGCACGCTGAGAAGAACCCAGAAATACGAACCTCATCCTCTCCCTTATTTCTCGGCATTCATCGGCTGGACGGAAACAAAAGATCCGCCGGAGAAAAAAACTCAGACGGAGATATCCGCTGAGCAGGACGACCGACACCTGCGAGGCGTGTTTTTGATAATAATAGAGCTGGCTCCGTCGGTATTCCAGCCGGCTCCTCCATTTCATTCGAGACGTGACGGCACCGCCTTCATGGAAAACACGAATGCGGGGGAAAAAGAGAAGGCGATACCCTTTTTCGCTCATTCTCCGGCAGAGGTCGATATCCTCGAAAAAGAGAAAGAAATTCTCATCAAACAGACCGGCTTCCTCAATCGCCTTCCTCCGCGCCAAAAGGCACGCTCCGCTCAACCAGCCCGCCGATCTTGGCTGCCGCAACAACGGCAAGACGATCCCGAAATAGGGATTGCGGAAAAACTTCTGCCACAGCTCGGCGAAAAAGCTGACCTGCTGTCCGAAGGACACCTGATAACCGGACCGACGCCGGAGAGCGGGCGCAATGGCGCCGACCGCGGGCCTGGAATTCAACTCGGCCAGCAGGGTCGAGACGGCCGCTGGGGGCACAACGGTATCGGTATTCAAAAAGAGCAAGAATTCCCCTTTTGCCTCCCGAATCCCGATATTGTTCGCCCGGGAATAGCCGAGGTTTTCTCCCGCCCGGATCAGCCGGATGCGGGGAAACGACGATTCGATCATTTCGGGACTTCCATCCGTGGAATGATTATCCACGACGATGATCTCCGTCTCGAGCCCGTCGCAGGCCCTCTCAAGCGAGGTCAGACAAGCCTCAAGGTGAGGCCGGTCATTAAAGCTGACCACGATGACCGTCAGCATCCCTTTCTTCCAATCGGCCTGATCCAAGCCCGATCTCCTCGTCCGTCTTTTCACTCTCCCTCCGATCGGGAGAGTTCCGCCGGTTTCAATTCGGCCTCTTCCGGCCGGGAAAAAAGCCAACCTCACCTGAGCTCATTGATGAGTACGGCAAGTCCGCGAGCCGACCGATCCCAAGAAAATTCGTCCCTCCGGGCACTGAACTGGCCGATCAGCCTGCTCTTCAAATTCAAGTCGGTCAGCGCCTGCCGCAACGCCCGCCCGACTTCCTCTTCGTTCGGGTTTTCGACCATCACGGCCAGGCCGGAGAGGATTTCGCTCAGAGAGGTCCGATTCAATACGACAGCGGGCGTGCCGCAGGCCAGAGCCTCAAGCGGCGGAAACCCGAAACCCTCGTATTCCGACAGGTAGGCAAAAACATCCAGGGCCGAATAGAAAAGCGGAAGGTCTTTCTCCGGCAGCGAATGCTCCCAGCGGATCCATCCGAGACGGCCGATCCGGTCCTCTTCCCGTTTGCCGAATGCGCCGTAATTTTTTCCCACCAGAAAAAGAACGAGACCCGGGAGCTCTTCACGCAGCCGCCCGGCCGTCCGGATAAGAACGGAGAGGTGCCGCCGCTTGAAAAAAGAGCCCAGAAACCCGACGACCGGTCCGCCCTCGATTCGCTTCTCTTTTTTCCACTCGCGGATACGCTCCTCCTGCGCACGCTTGAAAGCGTCCTCAATTCCGTAGGGAATGACCCTGACCTTTTCCACTCCGCATCCGAATGTCTTGAGGATTTCATTTCTGGTGAACTCAGAGGGCACGACGACGGCCGCCGCTCGCTCCAGGCTCCTTCGAATCAAGAACTTTCGGGAGAGAGAGTATTTCCTGGGATACCATTCAGGATGAGAGACCACCGAAATATCGTGCACGAAAAGGACCGATTTCGGCGCGGATAAGACGGGAAGGATATAGTTTGTGGCCAGAAAGACGTCCGGCCGGACCAGCCGCAGCGCGCGCCAGAGGGGGCCGTTCAACCAGCGGAGATATCCGCGCCGTGCCGGGAGCAGGCGCTCAAGGACTTGAGGCTCCCTTTCCAGAAAAGACCTTTCTTTTGTGAACACGATAAAGGTCTCCTCAGGGAGCAGATG
>CAZNVB010000185.1:0-5259 GCA_964576265.1 uncultured Eubacteriales bacterium
GCGTCTTCGAAAATCTCTGTCCGAAGTTTGTCCGGGATGCGGCGGAAATCCTGGCGGATCTCCTCTGAGTATGCTGAATCCGACAGGAAAAGATTTTTATTGAATTATTTTCGGGAAATCGCGGGATCGATCATGGGGAAAGAGGCTCCAGAGGAACCCCGGCCGGTCAAGTTTTTCATCCGGACGTTCGGTTGCCAGATGAACGAGAGCGATTCCGAGCGGATTGCCGGAATCTGCCGGGCGAACGGCGCCGTTGAAGTCGAAAGCCCTGAAGAAGCCGAACTGATCATCGTCAATACCTGTGCCGTCAGGGCAAAAGCCGAAGAAAAGCTCTATTCCTATTTGGGAAGGCTGGCCAGGCTCAAAGCCGAAAAACCGCTGACCATCGGGCTCGTCGGCTGCGTGGCCCAATTGGGCGGCGCCCGTCTTCTCGAGGAGAAGCCGTTCCTTGATTTTATCCTCGGTCCGGACACCTACACCGAACTCCCTCGCTTGATCCGCTCGGCTGGGGCAGAAAAGTTCGTTTGCACTTCGCGGTCGGAAAAATGGCAGGAAACACCCCCGGAACTCGTCTGGCGGACCAGCCGGGTCAGCGCTTATCTCCCCGTCATGGAGGGCTGCAATAATTTCTGCGCCTACTGCGTCGTTCCCTTTGCCCGGGGCCGAGAAAAGTCCCGTCCGCTTCGCTCGATCCTCAACGAGGTCCGCAGACTTGCCGAAAAAGGCTTTCTTGAAATTCAACTCCTCGGGCAAAATGTCAACGGCTACAAAGACCCGGAGACGAAAGCCGATTTCTCCTCCCTTCTCGAAGCCGTCGCCTTGATTCCCGGCATCGGCTGGCTCCGGTTCATCACCTCGCATCCTCGCCATTTCGTCCCGCGCATCGCTGAAACGATGGCCCGCCAGCGGACGATTTGTCGTCAGCTCCATCTTCCCCTTCAGTCGGGATCCACCTCGGTCCTGGCAAGAATGAATCGCGGCTATGATCGGGAAGAGTATCTCGAAAAAATTGCCCTTCTCCGCCGATTGATGCCGGAAATCTGTCTGAGCACGGATGTCATTGTCGGTTTTCCCGGTGAAACGGAAAAAGAGTTTGAAGAAACCCTGAATGTCCTAAAACAGGTCAGATTTACGAATCTCTATTCCTTCCGTTATTCGCCGCGACCTTTTACCCGGGCGGCCGGCCTGCCGGACGATATCCCCCCGGAAGAGAAAAGGCGGCGGCTCGAGGAAGTCCAACGCTTGCAGCGAGAGATTCAAGCAGAAATCCACCGCTCTTTCCTCGGCCGCGTCGTCCGTGTCCTGTGCGCGGGCAGGGGACAGAAAACGCCTCATCTCTTGACCGGACGGAGCGAAGGAAATCAAATCGTCCATTTCTCCGGCTCCGAAGATTTGATCGGCCGCTTCATCGACGTCCGAATCACCGGTTACGGCCCCTATAGTCTCCGCGGGAAAGTCGATGACCGCGATTGAAATCAGGAACCTTTTGTGCTATACAACCTCTCCCGTTTTTTGGATAAGATGTATCGCTAGGATTGACCGAGAAGGAGAATTGACATGATTGAAGCCACAACATTCGAGACTGTTGCTCTGTGGTGCGTCCTCGGGATCGCCCTGCTTGGATTAGCCTACGCTTTGTTTCTCCGCCGACAGATCATGGCGGAAGACAAGGGAACACCGAAGATGATCGAGATCTGGGAAGCAATCAAACAGGGTGCCGAAGCTTATCTCACCCGCCAATTGAAGACGATCCTCCCCCTTATTGTCGTCTTGACGCTTGCCCTGTTTTTTAGCGTCTATATCGTTCCTCCATCGACCGAAGCCCTGGAGAGGTTTCCCGGCTTAACTCCGGATCGGGTTAAAATGATCATCGGCCTGGGCCGGGCCGGAGCTTTCGTCTTAGGAGCCCTGTTCTCCCTTTCGGTCGGTCAGTTCGGCATGCGGATGGCCGTCCAGGGAAATGTCCGCGTCGCGGCCGCATCGAGCAAGAGTTTCGACAAAGCACTTAAAATCGCCTACCGGACGGGGACGATTACAGGGATGCTCACCGACGGCCTGGGTCTTTTCGGAGGGACGATCATCTTCCTGATATTCCAGAAAGCCGCTCCTGACGCCCTTCTCGGGTTCGGGTTTGGAGGTACCCTCCTCGCCCTGTTTATGCGGGTCGGCGGCGGCATTTACACGAAGGCTGCGGATGTGGGCGCCGACCTGGTGGGCAAAATCGAAGCCTGCATCCCGGAGGATGATCCGCGCAACGCCGCCGTCGTCGCCGACCTGGTGGGCGATAATGTCGGCGACTGCGCCGGGATGGCTGCCGACATTTTTGAAAGCTATGAGGTGACGATTGTCTCCGGACTGATCCTCGGGCTGGCCCTTGTTCATATCACGGGCCAGATCAAATGGATCATTTTTCCTCTGCTGGTCAGGGCCATCGGCGTCCTGTCCTCGATCATCGGAACCTACCAGGTGCGCGGGAAAAAAGAAGAAAAGCGGGGCAACGCTATGGCCGGAATCAACCGCGGCTTTTACACTTCGGCGATTCTATGCATCGTCTCCTTCGCTTTCCTGGCGCATTTTTACATGGATGAATGGAGAGCCTTTTTCTCGGTGGCCGTGGGGATCTTTCTGGCCATCGCCATCGACGAATTGACCAAATATTTCACTCATCCACACTACGCTCCGGTCAAAGAGATCGCTCGCTCCTCGAGGACCGGAGCAGCGACGACCATCCTGTCGGGCCTATCGGTAGGCATGGAATCCTCCGTCTGGGCCATCATGGTCATCGCCGGGACGATTCTCTCCGCCCTGTTGATCTACTGGGGCCAACCGGTCGCTTTCGTTCTTTATGGAGTCGCCATGACCGGAATCGGAATGCTGACTTTGACCGGCAACAACGTGGCCATGGATTCTTACGGTCCGATCTCCGACAACGCCAATGGAATCGGCGAAATGGCCTGCTTGGATAAGAATTCCCGCCAAATCATGGCCGACCTCGATGCCGTCGGCAACACGACCAAAGCCATCACCAAAGGAGTGGCTATCGGGTCGGCGGTCATTGCCGCGGTCTCGCTGTTCGGCTCCTACATGACCGACGTGACAAAAGTCCAGGCCCAGCTCGGCATCCCGGAAGCGCAGCACCTCCTGAACACCGGAATCCGAGTCTCCATTCCGATGGTCCTCATCGGCATGCTCATCGGCGGGGCGATCCCCTGGCTCTTCTCCTCTCTAACCATTAATTCCGTCTCGCGAGCCGCCTCGCTGATCGTCATGGAAGTGCGGCGACAATTTAAGATCCCGGGGTTGATGGAAGGAAAAGTCAAGCCGGATTACAGACAGGCGGTGAGCATCTGCACGGTGGCCGCCCAGAAGGAGCTCATCGGCCTCGCCCTGCTGGCCGTGCTGGCGCCCCTGATTATCGGACTGACGCTCCAAGTCGAGGCCCTGGGCGGATTCCTCGCCGGGGTCATCCTCTCCGGCCAACTTCTGGCCGTTTTTATGGCCAACGCGGGAGGAGCATGGGATAACGCCAAGAAGACGATCGAAGACGGACTCTACGGCGGCAAAGGTTCGGACGCTCACAAAGCGGCGGTCGTCGGGGACACGGTGGGCGATCCTCTGAAAGATACATCGGGGCCGGCCCTCAATCCGATGATCAAGGTCATCAACCTCGTCTCTCTCCTCGCCGCTCCGATCATCATCCAGTATCGAAAAATGACCTGGGGCGTCATCCTCTTCGTCGTCGTCGCCCTGGCCGTGGCGATAGCGGCCATCCTTTATTCAAAACGCGCCGGGCGGACAGAATTCCATAAAGTTGAAGAGTCCGTCTGCACCCCGGCTGAGAGCTCCGGACGACCATAGATCGAAAAGCCGCCGGGCCTTCGAGGTCGCCGCAGATTTGCTATTCCCGCCTGTTTTTATTATAATTTTGCGGCGAATCGCTTCCTCATCCGGTCGAGGCCAAGACGATGAAGATCAACGTGTGGAATACTATTTTGCAGCTCAGCAAAGAGCGGGGCGTCGAGCCGTCGATCATCATCAACGCCATTGAAGAATCGCTCCGCGTCGCCTCGGCCAAATACTTCCGTAACAATGAAAGCATCCACATTTTCTTCCGTCCGGAAAAGGGCGAGCTTCGGGTCTACGCCAAAAAGAAGGTGGTTGATAAACCCCGGGATCAGGGAGCGGAGATCGGCCTGGAAGAAGCCAAAAAGATCAAGCCGACCGCCGCTCTTGGAGAAACGGTCGAGATCGATCTTCCGGCCGAGACTCTCGGTCGCATCTCTGCCCAGGCTGCCAAACAAGTCATCTTCCAGAAGGTTCGGGATGCGGAGCTCGAAAAAGTCTACAGCGAGTTTTCCCCCCGAATCGGGGAGATTATCGCCGGCGTTGTTCGGCGCTTCGAAAACGGGAATATCGTCCTCGAAGTCAATAAGACCGAGGCCCTGTTCCCTTCCCGGGAAAAGCTACCCAATGAAGAATTCACGCGGGGCGACACCGTCCGGGCGTTGATCACCCAGGTTCAGCGGACGGCTCAAGGCCCTCAGGTTTTTGTCTCCCGGACTCACCCCCGCTTCCTGGCCAGACTCCTTGAACTCGAGATTCCGGAGATTGCCAACGGAAATATCGAGATCAAAGATCTTGTCCGCCAGCCCGGCGAGCGGGCCAAAGTCTCTGTCTTATCGAAGGAAAAGGACATCGATCCGGTCGGCGCTTGCATCGGAGTCAAAGGCAACCGAATCCTGGCGATCAGCAAGGAATTGGGGGGAGAAAAAATCGATGTCATCGAATGGTCGCCTCAGCCATCGACCTATGCCAAAACGGCCCTCAGCCCGGCCCGGATTGAGAGAATCATCATCGTCGACAAGCAGGAAAAAATCATGCAGGCCATCGTACCCCGAGACCAGCTTTCCTTGGCCATTGGAAAAAAAGGAATCAATGTCAAGCTGGCCTCGAGGCTGGTCGGCTGGAAAATCGAGATCAAACCGCTATGACCAAAAAACAAGAAACGCCCAAGCCCAAAACGACAAAGAAAAAAGCCAAAGCTGAAGAGGCTCCCAAGACGAGGCCCAAGTTCGTTCTCCGGGAAGGGATGACCTTGCGAACCGCAGCCGAGACCATCGGGATCAAGCCCAAGGATCTGACCGACAAACTTGGAGCCAAGGGAAGCGCCCTCGGATTTAACGATCTGATCGATGAAGCCGTCGCCTCGAGTATCGGCCAGGCCATCGACGCGGACATCGAATTCCTGACCTATGAGGC
>CAZNVB010000186.1:0-11580 GCA_964576265.1 uncultured Eubacteriales bacterium
ACGACGCAGAGATGGGTCGTGTTGCCGGGATCAATTTTCTTCTCCGGGACGGGGTTCGCCGGATAGAATTCGAGCCGCCGATCGGGACGAATCTGCCGCGCCATGCGCAAGGCCATTGTTTTGTCCAACAGGGCGTCGACCGGAATGGAGAGAAATTCGGGATCTCCAAGATAGCGCTCTCGGTCGGCAAAAATCAGATCCAGGGCCTCGCTCAGATGATGAACATAGGCCGGGGAATTCAGCCCCCAGACCCGGACCGGCCAGTGCTCGCAGATGTGGAGGAGCTGGAGAAGGTGGAGCCCGCCGGAGGCGGGGGGAGGTGCGGTGACGATGGTATAATTTTTATATGTTCCCGTGAGCGGCGTAACCTCCTTTGGCCTGTAGGAGGCAAGATCCTCCGGGCTCATTACTCCATCGTGGGCCTTGACCGCGGCGAGGATTTTCAAGGCGATCACGCCGCGGTAGAAAACGTCGGTCCCTTGGCTCGCAATGAGACGAAGAGTGGCCGCCAGCTCGGGATTGCGAAAGCGGTCGCCGGGTTCATAGGGCAGACCTCCGTTCAGGTAGCAGGTATCCGGGCCCGCGTTTTTGAGCAGTTTCTCGTATTCTTCTTTGTTGATATTGCTGAACGTCAAGCTGACCTCGAATCCCTGTTCGGCAATCTCAATGGCCCTCGAAGCGGCATCAGCCAGGGACCGCGTGCCGTAGCGCCGGAGGGCCAGATCCCACCCCGCCAGGGCACCCGGTACGGCGACGGCCAGGCCGCTGGCGTTCCGCCATTCGGTTTCCTCGTCTCCTTTTTCCCGAAACATGCGGGGCCAGGCCGCCTGCGGAGCTTTTTCCCGGTAGTTGATGACCGTAGATTTGTTTTCTTGCGCCGAATAAATGACCATGAATCCCCCGCCGCCGATTCCCGAGGCAAAGGGCTCGGCCGCATTCAAAGCCAGGGCCGCGGCGACCGCCGCATCCACCGCATTTCCTCCGGCCTGGAGCATCCTCAGGCCGGCGTCGGCGGCCAGGGGATGGGCCGCCACGACCATCCCCCGCCTGCCGATGTAGCTGTGCGGCGCATGACGGTCGGACGGAGCCGGTCCGGCCTGAAAGGGTGGGATGTCGTGGGGACGGCAGGCAGACTGAATGAGCAGGGCGAGACAAGCGAGGCTGAAGGAGACCCAAGATCTTGAGGTCCGAATATCATTCGGACGCACTCTGATTCTCCTCTCCGAGAAGCTTGGCGATTTCCTCCTCGGTCGGAAGATCATCCAGGCTGTTCAGGCCGAAGTGGGTCAAGAACCTCTCCGTCGTGCGGTAGATGAGCGGGTTTCCCGGACTTTTCTTCCGACCGGTAATCTTGATGAGCTTCTTTTCCAGCAGATTCTTGACCGTATAGGAGGAATCCACGCCTCGCAGGGCCGATATTTCCGAGAGAGTGATCGGTTGATGATAGGCGACGATGGAAAGTGTTTCGAGCGATGCCGAAGTCAACTTGCTGCGCTTGTCGATCTTGAGATGCTTCCGGACCCAGGGATCGCACTCCGGCCGGGTGGTGAACACATACCCCCCGCCGCTCTGGATAATCTGAATTCCTCTGCTCCCGGCCTCGTAGCTGGCGATGAGTTCCTGAACAGCCGTCTCCACTTCGGCGGGGTCGAATTCGGACAGGACCGCTTTGATTTTCTCCAGCGACAGAGGCTCAAGAGAGATAAAGATGAGGGCTTCGATGAGGTCTTTGAGCGCCGGCGTCATGCGTGGTTCCTTCCTTAGTGCTCACGGCGGAGCCAGACTTTAATCGTCTGGAAGAGCTGTTCCTGGACAGCGATGACCCGCCGGGACTTGATCAATTCGAGCAGGCTGAAAAAGGAGACCACGGCCTCTTCAAGGTTTTCCTGCCGATTGAAATAATCCAGGAAATCAAGGACGGTTTCTTTTTCCAGAAGGAAGACGATGTCTTTCATTTTTTCTTCAAGAGAATAAGTTTTTCCTCGAACCAGCTGGAAATTTTCAGCTGCCTTTCTTTTCATTAGTAAAAAAAACGTCTCGGCGAGATCGAAGAGGGAGACTTCGACGAGCTCGGCCTCCCCCGGTTCGGGAAAAGGCGGAGGCGTTTCCCTGGTCCAGAGGCTGAGTTGCTCCTGTTCTTTTTCTTTGAGGATCGAGCAGGCGACCCGGATTTTTTGATGCTCGACAAGCTGGTCGACAAGAAATCGGCGCGGGTCGTCCTCTCCGATCTGCGGCTCCTCACGGGGCAACAGCATTTGAGATTTGATATGGATTAAGAGAGCCGCCAGGAGCAGGAATTCGGCCTCCCGGTCGATGTTGATCTGTTCCTTGCGCTCCAGATATTCGAGATATTCGCGGGTGATGACGGCGATCGGGATGTCGTGGATGTCGATCTTCTTTTTCCGGATGAGGAAAAGAAGAAGATCGAGAGGCCCCTCAAAAACCTCGAGCCGGACCTGATAGCCGGCGGTTTGTTCCGTGCCTTCCACGATGCGTCCTTGATTCAGAAGCCGATCGCCGCGCGGACGTCTTGCATCGTTTTTCGGGCGGCCTCTCGGGCTCTTCTGTTTCCTTCCTCAAGAATCGTCCAAACCCGTCCGGGATCCTTTTCGAGGGCCGCTCTTCTCTGCCGGTAAGGCTCCAGTTCTCGGAGGAGGCTTTCAATCACCACCGCCTTGCATTCAAGACAGCCGACGCCGGCTTTCCGGCACTCCCGGGCGAGTTCTTCCCGCTTCGCTTGATCGACGAAGGCTCGGTGAAGAGTGTAGGCCGGGCAGTCTTCCGGCTCACCGGGGTCGGACCGCCGCTTGCGTCGTGTGTCGGTGACCATGGTGGAGATTTTTTCCCTCACTTCTGCCGGATCGTCTTTTAGATACACGGCGTTGCCGAACGACTTGCTCATTTTTCTGCCGTCCGTCCCGGCGAGCCAGGGAGTTTCGGTCAGGAGCATTTGCGGCTCGGGAAAAACTTCTCCGAAGAGCCGATTAAACCTCCGGGTGATTTCCCGGGCCAGCTCGAGATGAGCTGCCTGGTCTTCGCCGACAGGAACGATATCCGCCCGATAGATCAGAATGTCCGCGGTCTGAAGGACCGGATAGCCGAGATAACCATAGGTGTTGAGATCTCGGTCGGCCAGCTCTTTCTGCATGTCTTTGAATGTCGGGACGCGCTCTACCCAGGCCAGAGGCGTAATCATCGACAGGAGGAGATGAAGTTCCGCATGTTCCTTGACCTCGGATTGGATGAAAAGGACGCACTTTTCCGGGTCGAGGCCGATGCTTAACAGGTCGACGGCCATCTCAAACGTGTTTTCCCTGATGGTTTTCGAATCCTGGTACTCCGAGCTCAGGGCATGCCAGGTGACGATCGAATAAAAGCAGTTGTACTTGTCCTGAAGACGCAGCCAATTGCGCATCGCACCGGCGTAGTTTCCGAGATGAGCCGGCCCGGTCGGCCGGATGCCGCTGAGAACGGTTTTCTTTTTATCTTCGTTCATTGTTTTCAGGCAAAAATCAGACGGTAGATCAACATCTCGATCGGCCGGATGATCAGCCGGAGAAAACCCAGGTAGATCAAGCCGAGGATGATCATGAAGCCGTAGGGTCTCAAGCGGTCGTATTTTTGGGCGTTTTCTTCAGAAAGGAATCCCATCAGGACGCCACTCCCGTCGAGAGGGGGAATCGGCATAAGGTTAAAGACGGCCAGATAGGAATTGACCAAAGCGCCAAAAAACAAAATCAGAGAGAGGCCTTCCAGGGGATAGAAACCCGCTGGAAGCCCGGCTCGACCGAGGAGGAAGTTTCTCAAGAAAAAGCCGACGGCGGGGCTCAGGGCTTTGAGGACGGCGATGCCGGCTAGCGAGAGGACGGCCGTGGCCAGATTGGCCGCCGGTCCGGCGGCAGAAATCCAGAGGTTGTCGCGCCGCGGGTTTCTCAAATTGAAAACGTTCACCGGCACGGGCTTGGCCCAGCCGAAGACCGGCGCTCCGACGATGACGAGGAGGAGGGGGAGAAGCACGGTTCCGATCGGATCGATATGAACGATCGGGTTTAAGCTGACCCGGCCCAGGTTCTGGGCCGTGAAATCCCCGAACTTGGCCGCCGCCCAGCCGTGGGCCGCCTCGTGGATGGTGATGGCAAAGAGGAGGACGAACAGGCTGATGACGATGGTGATGAAATTCATTTCCAATCAGGGGCTATTTATAGCACATCGGTCGCCGGAGGTAAAGTGAGCGGTCCGGAAAATCCAGAGCGCTGTCCAGAAAGGAAAAGTTTCGTCTGCCCGCCACTCAGAGGAAGGGCAGATAGGTTCTGATTTCGTAGTCGCTGACCTGCTTGTCGAACTCGCCGGAGACGCTGGCACTGTAATCTTTGATCTCCTTATGCTTGTTGGAGACGAAGGTGCGAAAGATGTGATCGCCGAGGGTTTCGCGCACCAGCGAACTCTTCTCCATGAGTTTGACCGCCTCCTCGAGGTTCCGGGGGAGGACGCGGATATCGAATTTCTTTTGTCGGGAGTTCGACATTTTGTAGATGTTTTCTTCCACTGGATCGGGAAGAGGGTATCCTCCCCGGATGCCGGCCAGACCGGCCGTCAGCATGACCGAAAACGCAAGGTAAAGGTTGCACGCCGGGTCGGGGGAGCGAAGCTCGATCCGCGTGGCCGCTTCTTTTCCCGGCTGATATTCAGGGACGCGAATATAAGCCGAGCGGTTTCTCTGACCCCAGGCGATGTAGACCGGCGCTTCGTAGCCCTCGATCAGGCGCTTGTACGAATTGACCCATTGGCTAAGGACGGCCGAGATCTCGCGGGCATGGCTGATTAGGCCGGCCACATAATGACGGGCGATGTCGGAAAGATGATACGGATTTTTCGTCGAGAAAAAGACGTTTTTTCCCCCCTTCCAGAGCGATTGATGGACATGCATTCCGCTGCCGTTTTGGCCGTTGAGCGGTTTGGGCATGAAAGTGGCGTAGAGGTGGTGCATCCGGCAGACTTTTTTGACGATATAACGGAAGATCATACCGATATCGGCCATCTCCAGCGCGCTGGAGTATCTCAGATCGATCTCGTGCTGACCGTGGGCGACTTCGTGATGATCATACTCCGATTCGATCCCCATGCGTTTGAGCCGCAGTTGAATTTCTTTGCGAATCTCGCCGTTTCGACCGCTGAAGAAGTAGCCTCCGGTATCGCTGCAAACGGGCTCATTTTCGCTGGGAAAGATAAAGAATTCAAGCTCCGGACCGACCATGAAATCCTCCAGGCCAAATTCTTTCCGGGCTCGTTCCATGGTCTTTTTGAGGACATAACGAGAATCCCCTTCGTAAGGCCGGCCCTCGGGAGTGAGAATATCTCCGAACATCAGGCCTTCCCGCCAGGAGATGTCTTCGGAGAATCCCTTGTATTCCCAAGGGAGGACGCGGAACGTTCGGGCCTCGGGTCGGATGACGAGATCGCTTTCTTCGATCCGAACAAAACCCTCGATGGATGAGCCGTCGAAGCCTTTCCCGTCGCGGAAGGCATTCTCGAGCTCGGCGCTGGGAAAGGAGAAATCCATCGGCCGGCCGAGGATGTCCGGAAACATGACTCGGATGAATTCGATTCTGTTCGCCGGATTCATGACGTAATCAAGGACCTCCTGTTCGGTCCTGAAACCGTATGTCCGGCTCGTTGGTTTTGCCGTTTGGGGCATCATTTCACCTCCTTAAGAGAACAGGCTTGACGAGGAACGGGACTTTTCCTAAGATGAAAAAGAACCGACGCTCGCAGTGGCCATTTTTCATAACGTCTTTTTTTATAGCTAAATTTGTGCCAATTGTCAATATAAAAATAAAAAAATATAATAAATGTACTATAATTTATATATAAATAAAACATTAGGAGGGCGCCATGATCGACGAATTGGATCGCAAAATCATCCGGGCGATGAACGAGAACGCCCGGCGCAGTTTTCGCGATATCGCCAGGGAGGTTCAAACTTCTGTCACCGCCGTTATCGCCAAGGTCAAAAAGCTTGAAGCTCAGGGCGTGATCAGCGGATATATTCCGCTCGTCAACCCTGAGTATTTCGGCCTGGACCTGATGGCGATCATCGCTCTCCGCATTTCCAAAGGAAAACTCCTCGAGACCCAGCAGCGGATTTCCCAGGATCGACGCGTCACGGCCGTCTATGATATCACCGGCGAATGGGACTCTCTGGTCGTCGGTCGGTTCAAAGGCCGGGATGATCTCAACGATTTCATCAAGAGCATCCTGGCTTTACCCAACGTCGACCGAACGGTGACTCATCTCGTGCTCAACGTGATGAAAGAGGAAAAAAGAATCGAGGTGTAAATGCTCCTTGACAGCTGTGGCCTGATGGCCTAACGTAATAACTGATCAAGGAGAGAAGGAATGGCGAAAGAAATTCATGAGACCATCGGCCATCATTATATCGTCGAGGCTTCGGGCTGCGATCCCAAAGTGATCGGCAGCATCGAGAAAGTCCAGCAGATTTTAGTCAAGGCGGCGGAAGTCTCCGGAGCCCAAGTCTGGTCGATTTCTTTCAGCCGCTTCCCGCCCAACGGCGTCAGCGGCGTGGTCGTGATTTCGGAATCTCACATTTCGACTCACACCTGGCCGGAATACGGCTATGTGGCGATCGATATCTACACCTGCGGCAAGCAAGTCGACCCGGAAAAAGCGGTTGTCTTTGCCGTCGAGGCCTTCGGATCTTCAACATCCCATATCACGGAAATCACCCGCGGTATCGACGAAGGCGACTCGGTTTACTACCACAGTTTCGTGACTTGGGAAGAGCACTTTCGGAAGGGCGTCGCCAAGAATAACGGCCGGCCATAGGAATCCATTCGCCAAGCGACCGGATGGGAGAAGGGGGGCGGCCGCGTAAACTTCCTTTATATCGACCATTCTCTGGATAGGGAAATTATTCGTCTTTTTAAGGCTCTTTCATCGTCGTCGCCAGAAATCGGATTGGCACAAAACATGCTGATTATTGAAAATGATGACCAGCTTCGAAATTGCACCGTCTCTTGCCATAGGAATCCGATGGTGGTGTGACCCATCGGTCGCAGGGCGAGGGTTCAAGACCCGGCGGTTATTTCCAGGGACAGCGGAGAGAGCGTTTGCCGATGTCATTCAACCCCTTCACCCCCTTGGAGAATTAAAGGGGGAGAGAAGTCGGTGTCTCGGGAGAGGTCGGAGGCCCGGAAAAGGGATTTTTGGTATAATATGAAAGTGAAGAGTCGGCTTTCATCCCTCCTTTTCATTTTTTTCTTCCTTGCCGGACCGGCGTTTTCTCATCCCCCGGAGGGGGAAGGCATCGAAGAGTTCATTCTCCGGCTGGAAAGAAACCTTGCTTCACGCGAATTCGATTCCTATCTCGAGGCTTTTTCTCCGGAACTCAGAGAGAGCGAGCAGCTCGAGATTGATCGCCGTTACGGCCGGCTCGGAGTCGAAACCGCTCGTCTCTTTTGGGCGAACAAAGGTCGCATCGACCGTGAGAGGCCCGATGTCTTTATCCAGGCGATTTACGAGAATTCCCATCTTGCCGTCATCGAGACATGGACGCTCCGACTTGAGGGCCGGGACGGCCGCTGGCTCATCGCCCAGAAAACCGTCAGGGAGGGGGCCAATAAGCTTTATAAAATCCGCCTGCCTTCCGAGCGCGTCGAACTCGCCGAGCGAGTCGAGATCAGCCACGCGGACATCAAGCTCAGCTTCCGGAACGCCCTTGTGTTCTACGATAATATTCCCCAGATCGAGACGGCGCTCCTCGTTCTCGGGACGGGAAGAGTCCTCTTCACGCCCTCGGATCTGAATGAGGAACACCAGCTGGAGATCATCTTTAAGACAAGGAGAATCGACGACTCCATTGACTACGCTTTTTTACGGTTTTCCGACTCCTTTTTTGAGCGCCATGTTCGAATTACCAATGCTTCTTCGCCGCCGGTCGGCGTCGTGGAAGCCGCCAGAATCAAAGCGCATTCTCTTTTTATAAAGCACTACCCGCGCTATTTTGCGATCGAGAGTTCCTGGAGTCCTCAGATTCTGTCCTTTCTTCCTCAAGGAGAGGAATCGGTCATCGAATTCCGTGGGAAAAAGGTCGGCGATCTGTCCTACATTTACTCGCCCTTCGCCGACGAGGAAATCACCCTTTACGATCAAGCCAAGGAACGCTTCCTCAACCTTTATTCTCCCCGCGGTGCGGCCGGCGAGAGGCGGATGATCATTTCTCTCGGCCGGGCTTCGGATATTCAGGACTACGCGATTGAGCTGGATTTCGCTCCCCAAAACTTCTTTCTCTCAGTCAAAGCCAGAATCGGGATCGTATCTCTGGCGACACGTCTCGACATGGTCAAGTTCAAGTTCAACCCCAACCTTGAAATCCTGCGCGTTTATGATCAAGATAAAAGAGAACTCTTTTTTTCCCGCGATCGAGCGAGCCGGGCTCTTTACGTCTATTTCCTCGAGCCCCTCCGGGAGGGTCGGAGAGCGGAGTTGGAATTCTTCTACCGTGGGCGTCTGGAACCTCCGGTCCAGCTGACCGACACGGTGATGGGCGGTCAATATAAAGACCGAATCCTGTTGACGGATCTCGGCTATCAGACCTTTCTCTTCAGCCAATCGGCTTACTGGTATCCGGCTTCTCCGGCTGATGATTATTTCACCGCCCGGGTGAATATCATCGTCCCTCCCCAGTACTCGGTCGTTTCCAACGGGAAACTCGTCGGCCGCGGGATCTTGAACGGAATGCAGGGAGTCACCGAGATCGACAAGATCGGGCATTCCTTCTTGATTTTTGAGACCAAGACTCCGGTCAAGTACCTTTCTTTTTTGGTGGGCAAGCTGTCCCTTGTACAGAAAGAGATGAATCCGATTCCCATGGCTTATTATCATTCCGCCGACTCGAGATGGCCGAGAAAAGGACTGCTCGAGGATGCCCGTGAGATCGTCGAATTCTACCAAAGCCGCTTCGGCCCCTTTCCTTACGAGAATCTCAATTTCGTTTATCGGCTGTGGGAAACAAGCGGCGGACACAGCCCCGCTTCCTTTGTTGTCCTGAACGATGTCCCGAAATCGCCCGATGATCCGTTGGTCTTAAACCCGAAGAATAATCCGATCAGCCCGGTGGACCTTTCTCAGTGGAAAGAATATTTCCTGGCCCATGAGATCGCCCATCAATGGTGGGGACAGGGAGTGACCTGGGCAAGATATCGGGACCACTGGCTCTCCGAGGGAATGGCCCAGTATGCCGCCGCCTTGTTTCTTGGATCGAAATATGGCCGGGGAGCGTTCGTCAACATTTTGAAGAAATTTTCGCAGTGGACAAGGCAAAAGACTTCCTGGGGGCCGATCATTCTGGGCTCAAGGTTGAGCTTCGTCAATTTCACGGCCTACCAGGCGATCATTTACAACAAGACGGCTCTCGTCCTGAACATGCTTCACGATATGCTCGGCGAGGACGTCTTTTTCCGGGGCCTGAGTCTATTCTTTTCCCGCTATAAGTTCACTCCGGCCTCGACCGGTCAATTCAGGCGGGTGATGGAAGACGTCTCGGGCAGGAGCCTGGAATCATTTTTTTCCTCTTGGTTCGAATCCCACCTCCTTCCTCAGGTCCGGGGGAGCTATCATGTCGAAGCCAGAGCCACCGGTCTCGTTCTCAAGCTCCGCGTTGAGCAGACGGCCGCGCCGTTCGCCTTTCCCCTGTGGGTCGAATGGCGGGATATGGACGGGACTCTATACCGTCAAAAAGTCCTCGTTGAATCCGCAAGCCAGGGTTTTGAGCTTCCCCTGTCCGCCGTGCCGAAGAAAGTCAGAATCAATCCGGACGACGCCGTCCCCGGCAGATTCAGCCTGAGGGCGGATTGAAGATATCGCTTACGCAAGATCGTGGAGGTCGATTCCCAGCCTCTTGATCATTTCGTTCAGCGTCGTGGGCTTGAGTCCCAGCGAGCGGGCCGCCTTCTTCTGGACGCCTTTGGCGTTACGCAGGGCGGCGAGGATGATCCTCTTTTGGAATTGCCGCGTCTGGTTTTTCAGGCTGAGATCGGCCTCTGATTCCTGGTCGGCCCTTTCTCCTTCCCTGCGACCGAGGAGAAAAGGAGGCAGATTGCTTCTCGTGATCACCTTCGTCTTGGTCAAAACGACCGCCCGCTCGATCAGATTCTCGAGTTCCCGGACGTTTCCCGGCCAGTCGTAGGCCTCAAGAATTTCCATGGCGTCTTCCGTCACCCCCTCGATCGTCTTGTTGTTTTCCCGACTGTAGAGGTTGATAAAATGTTTGACCAGAAGAGGGATATCCTGTTTCCGCTGGCGGAGCGGCGGGAGCTCGATCTTGATGACATTCAGGCGGTAGAAAAGATCCTGGCGAAAGGATCGGGCGGTGATGAGATCTTCCAGGTCGGTATTCGTGGCGGCGATAATCCGGGCATCCACCTTGATCGTTTTTGTATCTCCAAGTCGCATGAATTCCTTGTCCTGCATGACCCGGAGCAATTTTGCCTGAGTCTCCAGGCTGATCGTTGAGATTTCATCGAAGAAGATTGTTCCCCGGTCCGCGGCCTCAAAGAGGCCTTTTTTGTGGCTGATTGCTCCGGTGAATGCGCCCTTCACGTGGCCGAAAAGATGGCTTTCCAAAAGGTCCGGAGGGAGAGAGCCGCTGTTGACCACGATGAACGGCCAATGGCGGCGCTCGCTGTGCTGATGAATGGCCCGGGCCACGAGTTCTTTGCCCGTTCCGCTCTCGCCTTGAATGAGGATGGTCGAACGCGTCGGGGCGGTTGCTCGGATCAGCTCGAAGACGGTGAGCATGGGCTTGCTTTTTCCGACAATATTCTCAAACCCGAATTTCCGGGAGAGCTCGTCCTTGAGGCGGATGTTTTCATCCTGAAGCGTTTTGTGCTCAATGGCCCGCTTGATCGTCAGAAGGAGATCGTCGTGTTTGAAGGGTTTCTGGATATAGTCATAGGCGCCGATTTTCATCGCCGCGATGGCCGATTCGACCGAAGCATAGGCGGTGATGATAATGACGACGGTCTGAGGGGCGATTCTCTTGATTTCCTTCAGGACTTCAATTCCGTCGAGGCCGGGCATGAGAAGATCGAGCAGGACGACATCAAAATCTTGGGAGGAGAATTTGGTCAGGGCCTCTTCGCCCGAAGCCGAGATTTCCAGTTCATATCCTTCCCCCGTCAACAGCTGGCTCAAGATATCGTGGATGACCGGTTCATCATCGATGACATGAATCATTCCTCCGCGGGCCATGGTCAGCCTCCTGGCGACTTGGAATTGAAAAAGCCTTTTCTTATATGAAGATCCATCGGGATGGTGATCGTGAAGCACGTGCCCTTGTTCCATTCGCTTTCCACGCTGATGTCCCCCTCATGCTCCTTGATAATGGCGAACGAAATCGAGAGGCCGAGCCCGGTTCCCTTGCCGATTCCCTTGGTCGTGAAAAAGGGGTCAAAAATATGCGGCAAATGCTGCTTTTTGATCCCAGTCCCGGTGTCCGTGATTTTGATCTCCACCTGGCCTTTTTCCAGTGCCGCCTCGATGCGCAGCTTCCCCCCCTTGGGC
>CAZNVB010000187.1:0-4327 GCA_964576265.1 uncultured Eubacteriales bacterium
AACTGGGACAACTATAACGTTCCTCCGGGAGCGACGCACGTCCTGTTTGATGAGAGCGGGCCCGGGATCATTACCCATATCTGGATCACCTTTCTCGGGCCGGAGCCGCACAACTGGGCCCCACGGGGCTCGGCCAACCACCAGGAGCTCATGCTGCGGATGTTTTGGGACGGCCGCGAGAGGCCGGGGGTGGAGGCTCCTCTCGGGGATTTCTTCGCCAACTGCTTCGGCGAGCGGCGGGAAGTCATCAGCTTACCCATCATCGTCGAGGACGCCGACTCCTACAACTCCTTCTGGCGCATGCCCTTCCGTAAATCCGCTCGCATCGAAATAGAAAACCAGAGCGACAAGCCCCTGAGCCTCCTCTATTTCAACATCGACTGGATCAAGCTCGACGACCTGCCCCGCGACACTCCCTATTTTTATGCTCAATACAGGCAGGAATACCCTGTCGAAAGCGGTAGGGATTACGTCGTCCTCGAAACGACCGGCAAGGGCCATTATGTCGGGACTGTGCTGGCTGTGCGCATGCGCAGCCCGGCTTGGTTCGGTGAGGGCGATGAGAAAATTTATATTGACGGAGAAAAAAAGCCTTCGATCTGGGGGACGGGCACCGAGGATTATTTTCTCTCGGCCTGGGGGCTTAAGACGGCGTCAACGCCTTATTTCGGCGTTCCCACCTTCGATTTCCGGGGGATCGGCGGGCATACGAGCGCCTACCGCTGGCATATCGCCGATCCGATCGTCTTTAAAAAAGGGATCAAGGTGACCTTCGAACATATGGGCTGGATGTCCCCGGACGAAAATCCGGACTACAAGTCGACAAGTTGGAATGAGCGTGAGGACGATTACGCCAGCGTCGCCTTCTGGTATCAGACGGGCGAGCCGACTTTCGCCGCCCGAGCTCCCGGCGCCGCCGAACGGCGCCTGCCGCCCCTCGAACGTGTGACGGTCAGGACAAGCGATTTTGCCGGGACGGCTCGGCACGGCGAGGGGGTTGTAGCCAAGCGGGCGAGCGACCCTTTCGGCGCCGAGGATCTTGTCTATGAGCCCCGCCAGCCTGACCGGGGCTGGATTGAGATTCCCTTCGAGGTCGAGTCAAAGGAGCCGCTTCACCTCGTTCTGCGGGGAACGGTCGCCGCCGACGGAGGTTTATACCAGGTCCTTCTGGACGGAGTGAAAATCGGCCGGCCGCTCGATTTTTATGCCGACACCCCGGAGCGGCAAGAGTTCCAGCTCCTCGACTTCTGGCCGGAACCCGGTAGCTATACACTTCGTCTTGAATGCGTCGGCAAAAACCCGCGGAGCTATGGCTATGCCTGCGCCGTGGAATCCGTCCGCCTGCTCGAGCGCCGTCCCCGGGTCGCCCGTTTCGGCCACGATAGGGAAAAGGATTGGAGGAAAAATCCGACGCTTTACCGATAAAGAAGCTTCGGTTGCCTGCCTCACTTCTTCTTTTTTCGAGATCGAGCATCTTTTCGAGCCAGACGTCCATGTCTTGGAAAGACAGCTTCCGATCTTCTTTGATGCGGTTTAAGAGTCCGCGTCGGGGAAACTATTGCTTTTCCAAGACCAAGCAATCGAGTCCGATTTTAAAGCCTTCTGATTCCGGATTCTTTTCGCCGACTGAAAGCGTCAGTTCGTTTATGCCGGCTCGGAGAGGGACATCCGGGAAGACATATTCCTTGGGCGGCCAGACGGGACGGGGGAACATCTCAACGAAGGCCCGGTAAAGATCGACGGGTTCGCCGACTTGAGTCCCATTGACCGCGAGCCGGACGATCCCGTAATCCGGGGCCCTGAGGAAGTGGGCTCTCAGGGTATATTTTCCCTCGCTCTCCGCCGGCATGGCCAAAGAAACCTCGCCGTCGCCCCCGGAATCGAAGAAGAGCATGTAATCTCCGCTCTGGTTGGGCATGAGGAACTGACGATCGGGACGGCCCGAGTCGCCTTTCAGGCTGCGAAAGCGGACGATGCCCATGTCCTCGGCTTCCAACGCGCCGGGGACATGCCAGCGTCCCTTTGCCGAGTCCCACGGCTCCGCCTGGATGAGCTTTCCGAGACGCGGCCAGGGCTTGTGGAAACCCTTCTGGTACCAGAAGCCGAGGCTCGAGAAATAGTCCCGGCCCGTGTTCGGAAACTCGCTGATCCAGGGCCAATGCTCGATTTCAAACTTGAAAGATTTGCGGAAGGGGATAGGGTCAACGACGTGGAAGCGATAGAGGCTCGTCCGGTTTCCGATTTCGCGTCCCTCGAAGACCGGGCAGCCGAAATAGGGCTCGTTGAACACCCGCAAACCCCAGGCGTCACAGAAATAATCCTCGGTTCCGGTTCCAACCATGGCCAGACGGCCGTCCACGGTGATGATGTCATCGCCCTCGCCGAACCAGCCCGGCGTCCGCGAGCGATTGCCCAGGACGACGCCGACAAAATGTCCCTCGCCTTCGATGTCCACAAGCGTCACGGGCTTTCCCCGCTCTGCCGGATCAGTCTCTAAGAAGCGAGCATGGAAGTATCTCAAATCTTTCACCGGCTGGCTGTAAACCTGGTAATCCACGTGGTAGTAAAAGCGATTCTGATGGCGAAGAGGAACGTCTGTATTCTTAAAATGGTCCGGCGAGCGCAGGTTCGTCAGGGTCACCCGGGCCGAGGAATTGAAAGGCATGTACCACCAGGAGTTCTTCGACTGGCCGCCGGAGGTGCATTGGATGGGAAGGCTGGAGATAGGGGCGGTGATGCCCATGGCCACGCCGAAGAAATCCCCGAGGGGCGCCTCGACGCTCGGATTGCGGTTTCCGTCCCAGTAGATGCGGAGAATGAGGTTCTCGCTTCCGCCCCGGTAGGTCATCCAGATGTGGGTGATCGCGCCCGGTCCCTTGAGGTCGGCGAGAGTCACCTCCTGGCCGTCAGGCGGAACAGGAATGGTGTCCAGGTTCAGTCCGTTCCGGGCGAAGGAGCTCGCCCGGGAAACGGCAAAGTTTTTGGGCCGGGCCAGGAACATCATGGGATTTTCCGCGAAGACTGGGGCGGGAGGGGGCGAAGCAGGTGATGGCTCGGGGAAGAGCGCACCGCCGGTGTGAAACGGCGGGGCCTGGCCGAGTCCGGAATGCCGCATTGAGGAAAAAGAGAAAATCAGAGTGACCGCGATAAGGATGCCCGCGGCGATCCAGATCGTTTTCTTGCTCATGCTGATTCTCCTTTCAGTTGCGCCGGAAGAGGGCGCCTGATTTCTGATCCGTTTCAAATGCCAGAACGAGATTCGGATTCCCTTAGAGTGCGGCTTCGGTCCTACCGACGGGCCAAAATCCAAAGCTCTGCCTTTCCCTTCGGTCAAGGTTCGACCCAAACTCCAGGTGAGTCAATGAGGAAAGCCGGGGCCGCAGGAGACCTCAACATAAGCTCCTGCGGCCCAAATCACGCTCTAGAGCTACACCTGCGTCAGAATTGCTGTTTTCTATCCTTCGTCTGCTCAGAACTCGACCTTTATAGTCAGCTGCGCGGCGCGCGGAGTCTGCGGTGCGATTTTATTCATGTACCAGTTGACCCCCGTAGAATCCACATAGTTGCGGCGAACGTCGAGCGACTGATAACTCTGGAAAGCAGCCCAATTGAAGAGGTTATAGAAATCAAGGGCGAGTTCTAAACGGAATTTTGCAACCCGGATGCCTTTCGCCAGCCTTGCGTTGACCGTCCAGATGTCATCAGTGTAGCGGCCTGAAGCGCCCCATTTTTTGCCGGCAAAATAGTTGTTCTTGGCCTGCCAGACGATATCCGCAACTCTTCGCCCGTTGGGGAGAGTGATCGTCGGGGCCGTTGCGTCCCAGGCATAATCGCCTGTTATATCGGCCTGAAATATTCCGGATCTTCCGTTGATAAATGTCGAAAGAAGGATATCCCAGGGCAACCGATAAAAGGCCGAAACATGAAACGCCCATCTTATGCCGTAGTTATTCATGTCGAGGTCGCGGGGCGATGCATAGACGAACTGTTTCGGGTCGGTCGGGTCGAAGGCGAGCTTGTAGTAATGACGCCACATGAATGAGTAATTGGCCATCAGGCCCCAACGGCCGGTGAAATTCCGCTTGATGTTGAACTGGAGGCCTTTGTAATCGAACTTCCAGCGCCGGTCGTCGCCGCCGTACCAGGTCCGCATCCAGATCGTGTCGAAATCTGGGAAACGACGGCCGACGAATTTTCCATCCTGGAAAACGGCGTTGACGTCCTCCATGTAGGAGGTATTGATGATGCGGTAGATGAAGGTCGTGTCGAAGGCCAGGTTCTTCAGGATCTCGCGCTCGAAGGAAATCAAAAACTCATCGTTATATTC
>CAZNVB010000188.1:0-5330 GCA_964576265.1 uncultured Eubacteriales bacterium
TATTTCTCCTTTTTGTCTTCCGGCGACAATTTGCTCTTGAGGAATTTCTTGAGATCGACCCCGGTCAGCGACTCGACGACCTCGGGCATCTGGCTGAGGACTTCGGCGACCTGGCCGGTGATCCGGGTCGTGCCCAGGCTCTTGTCGCCGCTGCCGACGACGACGATCTTATCGACCTTGGAGAGCGGCTCGGAAACAGCTTTGACCAATTCGGGCAAAGCCTGGAGGTACATTTCGAACATGGCCGCCTGGTTGTACTTGTCCCAGGCCTGGGCTTTCTTCAGCATGGCCTCGGCCTCGGCGAAGCCTTTCTTCTTCAGGCGTTCGGCCTCGGCCTCTCCCTCGAGGCGCATGGCTTCGGCTTTCCCCTTGGCTTCGGCCTGAATCCTGAACTCCTCGGCTTCCGCCTCGGCCTTGATCTGGTGCTTGCGGGCTTCGGCCGGCTTGATGACGCTCGACTCGAGCTCCTTCTCGCGCCGGGCGATTTCGAGCTCCTCGATCTTGATGGCCTCCTCCTTCTCGATCGCTTTCATCCGGGCCTCTTCCTTCTTGATCTCCTGGCTCAGGCGGTAGCGCTCGAGTTCGTAGGCGAAGTCGGCCTGGGCTTTCTTGGCATTGACGAGGACCTGGGATTCGGACTTCTTCGCTTCGTTCTCCCACTGGGCCTTGGCGATCAGCGCTTCAGCCGCCAGCCGGGCGATCTCGGCCTCTTTGCGCGCCTGGGAGGATTTGATCACGGCTTCTTTTTCCGTCTCGGCCTCGGCGATGGCGGCATCCCTTTTCGCGGCCACGACCTGGGGCTTGCTCAGGGATTCGATGTATCCCTGCATGTCGCTGATATCCTTGAGGGCGAAGGAGAGCATCTCGAGCCCCATGCGGCTGAAATCGGGCTGGACGGCTCCGGCCACCCGGGCCGAAAATTCCTGTCTCCCCCGGTAAATCTGCTCCACGGTCATCGTGCCGATGACTTCCCGCATGTGTCCCTCGAGGACGTTGATCGCGATATCCCGGATGCCGTCCCGGCCCAGGCCGAGGAATTGCTCGGCGGCCAGGCGAATGGCGGAGTCCGAGGAATTGATTTTCACCTGAGCCGTGGCCTCGGCCAGGATGGGAACCCCGGTGTGGGTCAGGACTTCGGGAGTCTTGATGTTCAGGGTGATGACGTCGAGAGGGAGTTTGAAGACGGACTCGATGAAGGGGATGACGAATGTTCCGCCGCCGAGGCGGTAACGGTATCCGACCTTGATTTTCGTTCCGTCGGGCTGAGTGACCGTCCTTTTTCTCCCGCCGGAGATGATCAGGACCTCGTTCGGCCCGACCTTCCGGTATTGCTTGGCTACGACGATTAAGAGGACGGCGATGATGACGAGAATCACGCCGATTAAAATCAAAATGGATGAAAGGCTCATCGTGACCTCCTGGGCATCGGCCGTGTTCCTGCCGGCATAAGGCGAGGGCTCTTTTGTCCGGCTAAGTGAGTAAAAAATAATATATTTATGGGGAATCAAAGTCAAGCCGAGCCCGGGGCTCCGGAGGTTTTCCCGAATATCCGGCGCAGGGAATCGGAGTGAAAGGCCGCCGGCTCTTCCCGAGCCTTGTCATCCCGGCCGAAAAAAATTAAGCTAAGGGCGGGATATCATGGCGATTTTTGAAGTCGAGAGCCTGACCGCTGGATACGGAAACGGCCCGGTCATCCGGGATGTCGGCTTCTCGCTCGAGAGGGGAGATCTGGTCACAATTCTGGGGCCGAACGGCTCGGGAAAGAGCACCCTTCTCCGAGCGGCCCAGGGATTGCTCGAGGATGTTTCGGGAGAAGTCCGGGTTGACGGGATCGGGCTTTTCGGCCTGAAAAGGCGCGAGATCGCCCGGCGGATCGCCTTCGTCCCCCAGATTTTCGACCCGACCTTCGATTTCACGGTCTTTGAGGTCGTGGCCATGGGACGGTTCGCTCATCAGGGCCGACTGGCCGGTCTTTCGGCTGAGGACAGGCGCATCCTCGATGAAGTCTTCGACCTCCTCGAAATTCGCTCGCTTAGAGAAAAGACGATCGGCAACCTCTCCGGCGGCGAGAGACAGCGTGTGTTCATCGCTCGGGCCCTCGCTCAGGATGCGCCCATCCTTTTTCTTGACGAGCCGACGTCGCACCTCGACATCAATTACGGAGTCGAGATATTTGAAATTCTCGCCCGACTGCAGAGAGATCGTGGAAAGACGATCCTGGCCACCGAGCACAACATCAACCTTGTCATTCCATATTCGCGGCGGATGATGTTCCTCCGGGAGGGCCGGATTTTCGCTCAAGGACCGCCCGCCGCGCTCGTCACTCGAGAGAACATCAGGGAAGTTTTTAAGGCGGAGGTGGATATCCGGCACAACCTCCATTCCGGCCTGCCCGAGATCTCGCTGATTCCCAGGGGGGGAGAACGGGAACGATGAGGAGAGCGGCATTCTTCCTTTTTTGGTTATTCGGGTTTGCCGGCTTTTCGGCTTCAGGCGGCCAGGAAAAGACCGGCATCCTGTATGACGACCTCGGCCATCCGTTCTCCTTCGGCGCTCCGCCCCGGAGGATCGTCTCCCTTGCCCCTAACGTTACTGAAATTCTGTTTGCCCTCGGGCTCGGCGACCGAATCGTCGGCGTGACCCGTTTTTGCGATTTCCCGCCGGAGGCCCGGGCCAAGGAAAAGGTTGGCGGAATGATCGACCCGAGCCCGGAAAAGATCGAGGCGCTCCATCCCGACCTGATTTTTGCCTTCCGGGGAAATCCGATCGGCATTTTGAATAAGCTCAATACCCTGGGATTTCCCGTTTTCGTCCTCGAAACCGGAATAACCCTGGAAGCGCTCGACGGGACGATTGAAAAAATCGGCCGCGCTGCCTGGGCGGAAGAAGAAGCGGCCGGACTTGTCGCAACGTTGAGACAGGAAACCGCCCTCATCCTTGACGTCCTGAAGAATGCGCAAACCCGACCCAGGGTCTTTCTCGCCCTTCACGGCCAGGGCTTCTGGACCTGCGGCAGGCAGAGCTTTCTCCACGACCTGATAGAAAAAGCAGGCGGAGAAAATATCGCCGGCCGGATGGACCGGCGCTGGCTGAACCTTAACTTCGAGCTGCTGATCCGGGAGAATCCCGAGGTTATCGTCGTCCTGGCCAAGGATGAGCAGGCGTTCCTCAGGGCCAGAAATCGCTTCCTGAGCGACCGTCGCCTGAAGGACATCGCGGCGGTGCGCACGGGCCGGATCGCTTTCCTCGACGAAAACAGCGCCAGCCGGTTCGGGCCGCGGCTCGCGGAGGCGCTCCGCCGCCTGGCCGAGATTTTGCACCCGGAGAAATTCGGAGCGGTCGGATGAATCCCGGGAAGAAAAGAGCGCTTTTTTTGCTCGGCCTCGCCGGTCTTTTCTGCGTCTTTCTTTTCCTTTCTCTGGCCGTCGGGCCGGCCCGGACTCAGCTCGAGGATTTATGGAGATTTCTTTTTCATCATGAGACGACTTACCGCACGATCTTCCTCGACCTCCGGCTTTCCCGGGCTCTCGTTGCCTTCCTCGTCGGCGCCTGCCTGTCTCTTTCCGGCGCCATCCTGCAGGGCTTTTTTCAGAACCCCATGGCCGACCCGTTTGTCGTCGGGGTCTCCTCCGGAGCGTCGTTCGGCGCCGTCCTCTGCCTGGTTCTCGGCCTGGAGTCCGTCTTTCTGGGTTTCTCTATGCAGCCTCTTTTCGCCTTTGCCTCCGCCTTCGGGCTGGTTTCTGTGGTCTATTTTCTTTCTCAAAAGAAAGCGGCGCTCCGTGTGGAAACGCTCCTCCTCACCGGGATCGCGGCCGGAGCCGTGGCCTCGGCGATGACGTCCTTCTTGCTCTTTTCGAGGTCCGATTCCTTCGAGCAGGCCGTCTTCTGGCTTCTCGGGAGTTTCGCTCTGGCCGAATGGCGCCAGGCCGCGGCCCTGGCCCTTGTCTTTGCTTTCTGCTTCGCCGTCGCGGAGTGGCTGGCCAAGGATATGAACCTTCTCGCCCTCGGGGATGAGGCGGCCCGGTCTCTCGGAAGCCCTGTCGGCGTGGTGCGGAGGGCGTTTCTTGCGATTTCGACCTTGCTCGCCGCGGTTTCGGTCGCGGTGAGCGGGGTGATCGGTTTTGTCGGGCTCGTCGTCCCCCACTGGGTGCGTCTCCTCCTCGGCCCGGATCACCGGTATCTTTTTGCGTTTTCCTCGCTCACCGGCGGGACATTCCTCATCATTTGCGATCTTCTGGCCAGGACTGTCCTCGCGCCGGCCGAGCTTCCGGTCGGGATCATCACCGCCGCCGTCGGCGGTCCCTTTTTCATCTCTCTCCTTTACAGGAGACGGTAGAACGACGGATAGACAGTCGAAGCACATCCGTCAGCTGGGGGCCTTTCCCCGCCTCGGCGTTCGCAAACGGATTCCCTGAACTTGAACGGGGAAATTGACAAAGCCGGAGTTTTGGTTTAAGTTGAAGGCATCATGCCTCTGACTCTCAACCAGTTCCTGCTTCTTGTTCTGACGTTCGTCGCCGTCGTTATCGCGGTGTTTCTTATCCGCTTCCTGGCCCAGCTGCGGCGCGCGGCTGAAGAGACCGAGAAGACGATGGTCGAAATCAGGAGCTTGATCGGCAGCCTGAGCGAGCTCGAGAAGGTCCTCCGGACACGGCTGGAGGACGCGGGAGAATTCCTCGAAGCCTCGAAGAGAACGGTGAACCAGGTCTCAGAGGCGACGTTTTTTTTGACCAGCCGGATGATCCGCCCGGCCTCGCAGTACTGGCCGGTCGTCATCCCCCTGGTCAAGTTCTTTTGGAAAAGACTTCGCAAAAGAAAGGAGAAAAAGGATGGGAGATAATAAGGGCTCGAGCGCTCTCGAAGTGACGGTCTCTTTCCTGCTTGGCGCTGCCACCGGGTTTCTCCTCGGCATCCTGTTCGCTCCGGCAAGCGGCAAAGAAACCCGCCAGAAAATCAAGGAGCAGGCGGAGAAGACCGGAGAAAAGGCCAAAGAGAGCTATGAAAAAATCTCCCGGGAAGCGGAGAAAGGCATCCAGGTCGTCAAGGAAAAAGCCCAGGAGGGGATCGAAGCGATCAAAGACTTTATCGAAAAGAAAAAGGAAGAGTTCGCCAAAAAACCGCCCCAGGGCTATGAGGAAAAAGAGGCCAAGTAGTCCGGCCGGCCCGCTTAGAAAACTCAGATTCGAGACCTCTTCGGAAATCGAGGTCAAGGCGGTTTACGGCCCTTCCGACCTCGCCGGTTTTGTCCCTCGAAGAGACCTCGGCGTCCCCGGTTCCTATCCCTTCACGCGGGGAATCTACCCCGAAATGTACCGCAGCCGTCTCTGGAC
>CAZNVB010000189.1:0-30480 GCA_964576265.1 uncultured Eubacteriales bacterium
ATCCTGGACTACACTTCATCTCATGTCGAAGAAATTAAGCGGTTGGTCGCCGAGGCCGACCGGAGAGCCGTTTTCAAGGGGCTCAACCCGACCGAGAAAGACGAATTTTTCGTCGAGTACGAGCTTCGACCTCTTAAAAACCCCCTGACCATCCACGCTTACGAGACGGAGGTCGTTCCCCAGGGCGAAGGCCGGAGGCCCCAAATCCGGCGGACCGATAAAATCAACGTCCTGACCGTTCCCTATTACGCGGACTGGGTAGGCAAAAGAGGCGTCCGGTTTCCGTTCGCTTACCTCATCGCCGTTCCGGACCGGGACATTGTCGACAATCTCCTCCGACACGGATTGGTTGTCGAGAGACTCGTCGAAGCGGCGACTCTCGAAGTCGAAGCCTTCCGGATCAAGGAAATCAAGGCCGCCGAAGGCCTTTATCAGGGGCATCGAATGAACCAGGTTAAGGGCGAATCGGCGATCGAAAAGAAGGAATTCCCGGCCGGAACATACGTCGTGCCGGCCGCCCAGCCGCTCCGCAGCCTGGCGGCCTATCTTCTTGAGCCGGAGTCGGACGACGGCCTCCTCGTCTGGAATTTCTTCGATCGCTACATCGCCCAGCAATGGAGTCGCTCCCCTCAAACCTATCCGGTCTACAAGCTCTTCGCGCCCGTCAACCTGGTCAAGGACGTGGTGCGCTGAAGCGGACGCGGAAAGGCATCGGCCGAAGCGGCGAAATGAGCCTGGGGTGCCGGCTTCTGCGGTTCTTATTGAGGCCCGGCCAGACAGCGGCCTCATTCCCGATATCGCGCCGGAATTTGTGCCCTTCGAGGGCGGCTTTCGCGATTCTCCCGAGTGGGGCAGCGCCTGCATCATCCTGCCCTGGCTGATCTACAGGTGGTACGGCGACCGGAACGCCGTGGAAAGGGCCTACCCGATGATGAAGCGGTACGTCGCCTATCTCGAAACGAAATCTGACGGCCACATCCTAAAACACGGCCTCGGCGATTGGTAGGATCTCGGGCCAAACCCGCCGGGCCCCTCCCAGCTCACGCCCGTCGGCCTCACGGCGACGGCAACTTACATCCTTGACCTCGACCTCCTCGCCGCCATGGCCCGGCTGCTCGGTTATCCCGACGACGCTCGGGATTTCGAACGTCTGGCCGGGGAAGCCAGGCAAGCTTTCAACCGAGAGTTTTTTAACCCTGAGAAAAAGATCTACGCCACCGGAAGCCGGACTTCAAACGCCATGCCTCTCGCCCTCAGGATCGTCGACGAGAAAGATGGCGAACAAGGTCGGGATGAGAAACGGCCGGGCCGTCTTCGAGGTCGGCTCAGGGACCTAAAGGTTCGTCTCTCCGCTCCATTAGGCGATTCCTTCCCCCGCTCGCGCTCGCGCTTTGCCGCCAGCCGTCGGGCAGCTCATTTCAGGGATCAGGGTTTCTTTTTTTTGCGGGCGGCAACGAGGAACTTGCCGCAATTCTCGCAGACATAAATATCGTTTGAACCCTCGATAGCCGAGCTCATCTGGGTGGCGATTCTCATGTTGCAGCCCTGGCAGGCGCCCCCCTCGACTTCGGCGACAGCAAAACCATAGCGCTGGATAAGTTTGTCGAACCGGGTGAGGAGGGACTCATCGAGCTCCTCGCGGATGAGCTCGGCATGCTTGTTCAGCTCTTTAATCTGGTCCTTCGTGGCTTTCCTTTTCCGGATTTCGATCTCCTGCAGCTTATTCAACAGGCTCGCCCGGCTGATGATCCGGTCCTCCTGGGGAAAGGTGAGCTCGATTTCGGAGAGAATTTTATAGAGCTCCACTTTGGTCTTGGCTCCGAACAGCCGCTCGCGGTATTCGGGCTTGCGCAAGAAACGGGCCAGGCCGGCGAACAGATGGTTGAACAGGCCGGGAAGCGTCGGGTTCCAGACGATCAGGATGATGAGATGGACTTTCTTCTTATCGATCGAATCAAAATCGATTCCCTTCGCCGAACGGCCGACGGCAATGGCGATCTCCCCACCGGTGTCGACGCGGGCATGCGGAACGGCGACATGATCGCCGATGGCTGTCGATTCCAGGCGTTCCCGGTCGATGAGGCGGGTCAGAATCAGCTTCTTGTTTTTGATCAGCTTTTCTTTTAAGAGGACATCGAGGAGCTCTTCAATGGCCTCCACCTTTTCTTTGGCTTGGAGCTCGTGGATAATCTGGCTGGGCTTGAGGAAATCTGAAAAATGATGACTCTTGACCGGATTGGCCATGTTTGGCTACGAGCTGTATTTTAGCACAATTGCGGCCCAAGTAAAGTCCGGCTGTTCCGGGCGGAATTGACAAGCGACCCGTTTCGCTCTTATATAGGGATAGCGTTTGATCGGAGGTTCGATCGGCGAGGCGCTGGTGCCGCCACTCTGTTATTTCGGGACGTCGGGCTGGAGCTACCCGGGATGGAAAGGGCGGTTCTATCCTCCCGGCCTTCCGGCGGGCGAATGGCTGTCTTTTTACGCCCAAACATTCGCCACCGTCGAGATCAACATGACCTTTTACCGGTTTCCCAAACCCGAGATGCTTCGCCGCTGGGTCGAAATCACGCCGCCGTCATTCCGTTTCACGCTCAAAGCCAACCGCCAGATCACCCATCTCAAAAAGCTCAAAAATGTCCGCAGCGAAGTCCGCTATTTTTATATCCTGGCCGATTCCCTGCGGGAGAGGCTCGGCTGCATTCTGTTCCAGCTTCCCCCGTCGATCACGCTCGATCTGAACCTGCTCGGCGAATTCCTGAAGACCCTGTCGCCCGGCTATCGGAATGTCATCGAGTTCCGCCATGAGAGCTGGTACGACGAGCGGGTCTATGAACTTCTGCGAATCCAGGCAGTCACCTTCTGTACGGTGTCGTCGGCCAAGGTTCCCAAGACCTCTCCCGAAACGGCGCCGGTGGCCTATGTCCGCTTCCACGGTTTGACGGGCGGGCACCGACACAACTACAGCGACGGGGAGCTCGAAGAATGGGCCGGCATCATCCGCAAGATGAAGGCCGAGGAAGCCTACATTTATTTCAACAATGATTACCAGGCCTTCGCTGTCCATAACTGTCTGAAATTGAAAAAGCTCCTGGGGTCTGAGGACCCAGCCGGCGGCGGGCCGGGCGGGCTGATGAAAGTTCGGCCTGAAGGAGAAAAAAAATCCCGCTCCCTCGACTAAAAAATCGAGCCTGCGGCGAGCGGAAAATCGCGAGTAAAACGAGTTTTTTTCTGATAGAATAGAATTCCTCGAGGAGGCCGAGATGGACGTCGGATTGCTGAAAAATATCATCCTCGCCCTGATGGCGCTGGCCGTCATCTGGATAATCGTAATTCTGGCAAAGAGGGAGACGGAGAATCTGCTCCGTGCCGTTCTGTTCCTCGTTTTTCTGGGCGTCGTTTTCTACTATCTTCAACACGCCGGTTTTGAGAGGTTGACCTGGAGCACTTTCCGGGAGGACGTCGGAAACACCTTCTTCCCCGAAAAAATGCCGAACTATCCCTATGAAAAGGAAGAGGGCTTTTTGGGGGGAAGAAGCACGGTGCGCTATATTTTCCAGATTCCGCCCGGCCCGCCGCTTTCCCTAATTCTCGACCCCGGCGAAAAGTACTTCCGCATCAAGGACATCCATTCGGTCAACCGAATTCTCAGGTATCTGAACCTCCCCCCGGTAAAGACGGCCGTCTCCTCTCTGGCTGCGACCACCGGCTCGCCTCATGACGCCAACGTTTATCGCTGGACGAATTACCCTCTTGGAGTCCTGAGCATCGAGTGCACGATCTGCCAGGACAGAGATCGGCTGACCTCCTATCAGTGCATCATGCAGATCATCCTTGAGAGGTAAAATGCCGGCCTTTCTCAGAAGATGGAAGAGGTTTCTCTCTGAGAAAAAGAAAACCTAAAACCCAAAGCAAAAAATAAATCCCTGAGATGACCGAAAGCGGCAGAAGAGAGAAGGAGCGGACTCTGAAAACTCCTCCCGACCCGGGCGGGGGCAGGGGGCGCGGGTCCCAGGGAAGGCCGAATTGATCGCAGAGCCCTTTGATATAGAGAAGATGGATAACCGGAACACCCCGGGCGGCCATCTCGAAAATGACCCCACGGCGGCCGTCCGGAGGAATCTCCCTGAAAACGGCCAAGCCGGGACGAACTTTCAAAATCTCCGAGTCCGTTCCCATGTTGGCATATCCGCCTCCGATATTGATAAAGATCTTGATCGGATCGCCGCACGCGGCAGCTTGATAGAGACGGATTCTTTTCTTGACATTCGACTCAAGATCCGGTTCGAAAAGGAAAGGTAGGCCTGTTGCGGCCGCCTTTTGGGCCAGCCAGGCCCGCCCTTCGGCGTCCATGTCCAGACCAATATCTCCTTCCCCTCCGAGGGAAACCGCGATCGGAATCACATCGAGGACTCCCTGATTCCTCAGGCAATCCTGGATCTCGAGCCAGGTAAAATCAGGCTGATTGGCGCCCCATTCCGAAGCCCCGAGCGAGCAGATGAGAAGAGGCCGGAGTTCAAGGACCTGACAAGCGCAGAGCGCCGCCGTGATGAGCGCCGGAAAAGAGCTGGAAGCGCCGATGGCCACCGAATCTCCTTTTCTGATTCCTGCCTGGTGCATTAGAGCGACAAGCAGGCCGGCAAAATCGGGGTTCGTGGTCGTCCGCTTGGCTTCAAGGTGGCCGAGCGAAGTCGTCAGCGGCGAATCCTTGAGGCCAATGAAACCCGTGCCGTTCGGATCGAAAGCCGGATCCATGGGAACTCCTTTGGATTCCCGACAATGCCCGACCGCGAGCGTCGCCTCCTTCATCAGCTCCGCCGCCCGGAGCATCTCTTGCCGAAACGCCGGCGGACGACGGGCGACAGTTTTGGCCAGGAAAAAAAAGGCCAGACTTAAGGCGGAAAGGGCATAAAGAATCCGAGCCTGTCTTCGTTTTCCTTCGGCTCCTCCCGTCATCTCTTTGCCCCCTCGAATTTGGGCCATCGCCTAAAAAATCAGCCTGAAGAGGGCTGCCAGAAAATAAGTTCCCACAGCGACTGTCACAAGGGACGCCAGAGTCGGCCAGAATCTCTGTCTTTCCAGATTGTTGGCCAGAAGTCCGGGGATGATCAGACCGACGGCTTTCATCTCTAGGGGGGTCTGGTAAAACTCGGGCGCCAGAAGAAACCAGGCGTGGGCTAAAAGACCACCGGCAAGAAGCAAGACGACAAGCCGGCGCCGGCCGAAGAGAATGAAATAACGGGAAGCGATTCTATAAATCAGCAGGGCGAGAAGAGCGATCCCCAAGGTCGCCAGGGCACGGAGCGGCTGATCGAGCGTCAGAGCCAAATAAGCCGGGACGATAATCCCGCCGGGATAAAGGCCGGTCGCTTCGGCATAAAAGAGTGCCAGGAGAATGCCGATAAAAACCGTCTCATAGTGCATGGGGCCTCCCGATTCTTTCCCAGTGCCCGGCCAGGGCGGCGCCGAGTCCGACCATGTTTCCCATCCCGATGAGCAAGCCGCCTCCCTTCTCCTGGGCACCGATCTGATCGGTAATCGCGGCCGGAGAATTCCCGGCGAGAGGTTTGAGGAATTCGAACCTTTTCCGGCGCTTGCGCATGGCCAAAGTGTTGAGGTGAGCGCCGGAAAAATAGACCCGCGCGAAACCGGAAAAGAATCCTCCATCGAGCGCCTCGATCCACTGCCTCGTTCGATCGCCCCGATCGGGCCGGAAAACCAAGAGCCCGACAAGGGGCCGCTCCGGAATCCCGGGCCGTTTCCGCAACTGCTGAATAATCCGCTCGGTCGATTCCGGCTCGTTGGCGGCAAAGGCGCTGACGAGAAGCCAGGGAACGGGAGGATCTCCGAGAGAGGCTTCCCAGGCTTTCAGCGCCCCGAAATCGGGTTTGGCCTTGACGAGACCCGTTCTCGCCGGCCTTTCGTCTATCCCCAGAATCTCGGCCACAGCCAACGCCAGGTCGACGTGCTCGGGGAAAAAATCCGACGGCAGAACGCCCGAACCGTCCCGATTGAAGCCGGGGTTGCGACGGGGGACGCGGATTATTTTTGCCCCGACCTGCTCCGCGACCGCAGCGAATTCTTTTCTGAACTCAGCATTAGGAATAACGACCGTCGCCCGAGGGGGGATGGACGAGGCAAGGCTCGCGGCAATCTCTTCCTTTGTCCAGCCCATTTCTTCTCGATGGTCAAGGCGGACATTAGTGACGGCAAGAATATGCGGATTGAGAATTCGGCGGGATTCGATCCGGCCACACTCGGGTTGGATGCTCATCAACTCCGCCACAAGGGCCCGAACTCCGAGCTCGGCTCCCAGGCGGAGAAATTTCGCCTGCTCGATGATCCTCGCTCCGCCGCGCCGCTTGACGGGAACCTCGCTCCCGTCCGGAAGAATCAGAACCGGCTTCGAGCCCGTGGTTTTGGCCAGGACGGAATACCCGGCTTCCCTCAGCACGGCGGCAATGAGACGGGTGACGGTCGATTTTCCCCTCGTCCCGGTAACGCCGATCCGGATCGGAATCCGTCGAGAGGCGCACCCCACTGCCCGCTGCTCATAGAGAAAAAAAAGGCAGGCCAGGAGAAGACACGCGCCGATTGTCGCCAATTCGCGAATGAACGGCCTCCTTTCTCCGATTCAATCCCTGCGCAGGGCGAAATTTCCCGGGCTCGATGCCGGCTGTCCCAGGAAAAAAGCTCGCACCCGGCTATTATATCGAAATCCCTGGCAAAATGTCGTTTCACAATTTTCGCCGTAAAAAAAATTTACACCAATCAAAATTATTTTTTTGGCAAGACTTCAGCAGGTGGGCAGCGTCTGTTGAAAAAGGAGATGCCTGCTGAAGTTATCTATAGGAGAAGAAAAGGTGGGCCGCGGTGTTCATAACTTGTCTTTCCATCAAATAATTAATGCAAATTTCATGCCAGATTAAGACTCTATGGCAGGCCGGCTCAGGACGGCTGTTCGGTCTGGCCGTTTTGCCCGAGAAGATATTCGATCGATCGAGTCAAAACATGAAAATCCAGCGGCTTAACGAAAAAGTGCCCGACCCGGAAGCGTTCCAGGTCTTCGATCTTGATCAAATCCGAGTAAGCCGAAATCAGGATCGCTTCGCCCCGATAGCCCATCTCTCGAAAACGGCCGATCATTTCCAGACCGTTTATGCCGGGAAGTCTGAAATCGGCGACGACAAGATCAAAGCGCAGGTGTTTGAACACGCGCAGAGCCTCGGCCGAATCCCCGGCCAGAAAGACCCGATAGTTCTTCCCGAACATCAGCCGGAACGTCTTGCGGATGGTTTCATCATCATCGACGAAAACGATTCTCTTTTCGGACTTCATCGAGAACCTCTATCCTGACCTGAAAACAGCATTTTTTGTGCCAAGCTTAAGGAGTAAAGAGATCGGCTTTTCAGGCCGGAGTCATCCCTCTTCGATTCGCCGAGAAAAGTTTTTTTACAACCCCAATGCCGGCGGGCGGAAAAAACTCACCGCTTCAACCCAAAGTCTTTGATTTTTTTGTCCAGGGTGGGCCGGCTGATGTGGAGAATTCGGCAGGCTCGGCTCTTGTTCCCGTGCACGGAATCCAGGACGTGCTGAATGTAAGCTCTTTCGACTTCATTTAGGGGAACCTGTTCGGCCGGGAGAAACGTTTTCTGGACCGGTTCCAGCGGCAGGTTTTCCTTGAGCACGACATCCCCTTTGGCCAGGATCACCGCCCTGGTCAGGGCGTTTTCGAGCTCACGGACGTTGCCTCGCCAGGGCATTTCCTTGAGGAACTCCATCACCTCGGCCGGCACCTTACGGACGTTCTTCCGCAGTTCGCGATTGATTTTTTCCAGAAGATAGGCGACCAGCTCGGGAATATCCTCTTTCCGCTCCCGGAGTGGAGGGAGAAAGATCTCCACGACTTTCAGCCGGTAATAGAGATCCTCCCTGAACCGTCCTTTTTCGATCAGCGCTTTCAAGTCGTGGTTGGTGGCAGCGATGATCCGGGCTTCCGTTTTCAGAATTTTTTCCCCGCCGACCTTCATGAAATCCCGCGTCTCGATGACCCGCAACAGCTTGGACTGCAGGTTGGGGGAAATATCGCCGATCTCATCGAGAAAGAGCGTCCCCCGGCCGGCGATCTCGAATTTGCCCTTCGTCTCGCTGACGGCGTCGGTGAAGGCGCCCTTGGCGTGCCCGAAGAGCTCGCTCTCGAGCAGGGTGTCGCTGATCGCAGAACAATTGATGACGATGAACGGCTCATCGCGGTAAGGGCTGTTGTAGTGAATCGCCTTGGCCACCAGCTCCTTTCCCGTGCCGCTTTCGCCTTGGATGAGAATATTGGTCCGCGTGTTGGCCACCGAGCCGATCAGCTTGAACACTTCCCGCATCTGGGGAGAGCGGCCGATGATGTTGTCGATGGTGTATTCTTTTTGTTTTTCCCCGACAAGATGCTTGACTTTTTCTTCGAGCGCCTGGACCTGAAGGGCTTTCTCCACCGTCAGGTCCAGGTCGATGAAGTCGAGCGGTTTGACCAAGTACTCGAAAGCACCGAGCTTGATCGCATCGACCGTCGTCCGCATATCGTCATAGGCCGTCATCACGATGACGGTGGTTTTTTTATGGCTCTCCTTGATCGTCCTCAGAAGCTCGATCCCGTCGGCATCGGGCAATCGGATGTCGAGAAGAACGATCTCCGGGCTGTGTTCGCCGAACATCCGGAGGCCTTCTTCCCCCATCTCGGCCAAATAAACCTCAAACCCCTTTTTTTGCAGGTGGGAAGAGAGAGTCTTGCGGATCAAAGGGTCGTCATCGACGATCAATACCGATTTCATCTTTCCCCCTCGCAGGGAATCAGGACCTCGAAGGCCGTGCCCTTGCCTTTTTTCTTGACCACCTTGATGACTCCCCGGTGCTGCTCGACGATTTTTTTGGCGTTCGCCAGCCCGAGCCCGATTCCGGTGGACTTGGTGGTGAAAAACGGCTCGAAAATGTTTTCCCAATCTTTTTCCGGAATTCCGCAACCGTCGTCGGCAATCCGGACTTTGATCGAGCGCCCGGCATCATTCCCGGTCAGGGAAAGCGAAAGGCTGATCCGGCCTCCCGTTTCGCAGGCCTCGACTCCGTTGCGCAGGATGTTGAGAAAAACCTGTCTCATCTTATCTCCGTCGACGACGACCTGGGGCAAAGAATCGGCATAATTCCTCACCAGGCTGATCTTTTTTTCTTCCAGCGATCCCTTGAGGATTTTGACGGCCTCTTCGAGAATCTGAACGATCGAGAACCGCTCCGGGTTGAGGTCCGAAACGCGGCTGAAATTGAGCATCTCCTTGATGAATTTCTCGATCTGCAGGATGCCCTCCTGGGAAAGGTTCAGATGTTCGGTCTCTTCCTCTCCCAGCGACTCGTTTTCCATGAGCTTCTGGATATTCAGTTTGACCGAGGTCAGCGGGTTTCGGATCTCGTGGGCGATCGTGGCGGCGATTCGGCCGATCGAGGCGAGCTTCTCGGCCTGAAGGAGCCTCCTGTTCGCTTCCTCCGTCTGCCGCCGAGCTTGGAGAAGATCCTCGGTCATGCTGTTGAAACTCCGGGCGAGCTCGCCGATTTCGTCGCCGGAAGCGACTTCGATATTCTGAGAAAAGTCGCCCCGGGAGATGCGGACCGTTCCCTCAACGAGCTTTTTCATCGGGCCGGTGATTCGTTTGGCCAGGAGAGCCGCTCCTCCCGTCCCCAACAAGAACCCGCCGCAGCCGATGAGGATCAGCACAAGGCGGGTCCGCCTGATTTCCTCTCTCATCTCCTCAAGGGATAACCCGACCTTGACCGAACCCCATTTTGTCGGCGACCCGGTAGCGAAGACGGGAATTTCAATCTCGATCACGGGAACAGATCGTCCGCCGCGGGCGACGCGTCGCGGCGTGATCGCGACGTCCCCGGGTTTCGCCTCGTCGGACAGCCGGCTGGATTCAAGAAGGGCTTCATTGGCCAAAGCGAAGTCGCTGGCCGCAAAGAGACTGTTGAAGCGGTCGAAGACGACGGCATAGACGAGGTTTTCATCCACCAGCGCGTCCAGGCTTTTCTTCGTTCCCTCGGCATCCCAAAATTTTAGCCGTTCCAGGTTGAGGTTGGCGATGTTGGCCGCAATGAGAAGGCCGCGATCTTTTGCCTGTTCGAAGATCGTGTGAACCTCCCGCTTTTCGATGACCAGAAGAATGGACCCGACAAGCAGGACGAGGATCAGAGCGATGGCGAACATGAATCGGGCATAAAGGGAGATCCGGATCCGTCCGCGGAAGCGGCTCATCGGTTCAGCCAGATCTCCTTTCCGTCGAGATAAAACGAGCCGAGAGGAGGCATGAGAATGCCGCGGACATAGGGCTGAAGGGCGAAGCGCTCGTGGCGGGAAAACAAAGGAATCGCCGGGAGGTCACGGTTGAGAATCCCCTCGATCGTCTGATAAAGGACGATCCGCTCCGACCAGCTTTCCTTCGCCTCCGCCCGGACGGCCAGCTCGTCAAGCTCGGGGTTCGAATAACGCGCCATCTTCCGGTTCAGCGGCGAAGACGAGGTGAACAGCGGAAAAACGATGTTCTCGGGCGCTGGGAAATCCATCCTCCAGGTGAAGAAAACGAGGCCCGGCTCCCCGGCAATCCGCAATTCCTCTGCCGACCGGAAAAATTTCAGCCGGAGTTTGATCCCCAAACCGGCCAGAGATTCCTTCAAAACACGAAAAATCTTATCGGCTTCATCATCCCTCGGTGCTTCAAAATAGAGGCTGAGAACGCCGAAATCCGTTTCCGCCGGGAAGCCGCTGGCGGCAAGAAGGCGTCTTGCCTCTTCGAGGTCAGAGCCTGGCTTTTCATCCGCCGGGAAAAAACCGGGCAGTTTCGCCGGAATAAAATTGTTCGTCACCCGGGGAATCATATCCAGCCGAAAAGCCGCCTTGGCGATTTCGCTTTTGTCGATGGCCGCGGCCACGGCCCGACGGACCTCCGGCCGGTCGAGCGGCGGACGATCGCAGCTCATGGCCAGATAGGCGGTGCTGAAGTTCTCACGCTCCAAGACCTGGCAATCCGTGTTGGCCAGACGAGAAGAAAGATAGGGCATGATGTGGATGGCGCCGTCGAGGAAATGATCGAGGGTATAATGCGGGCTGAACTCGATGGCCTGGAGGTAAGGCTTCTTGCCGAAGTAACTCCCATTGCGCTCGAGTCGAACGCCGACGATATCCAGCCGGGGACTTCTCAGCCAGTGCGCAAACTTGAACGGACCGGTCCCCGAAGGTTTCTTAAAAAAACCCTTCCCCTGGTCAAGAACAAGGTCTCGGGGAAGAACCCGGCAAAAATCTGCGCTTAGAAGGTAAAGGGCGTTGATATAGGGATGGGTCCAGGAGATTTCGAACGTTCGGGAATCGAGAACTCTGAACCCTTCGACATGATCGGCTTTCCCTTCCCGGAATTCCTCCGCGCCCACCACTCGGCCGACAAAGTATTGATAATGATTGCTTTTTGTCTCTTTTCCGATCAACCTCTCAAGCGTAAAACGAACATCTTCGGCTTCGACCTCCCGGCCATGATGAAACTTGACTCCCCTTCGAAGATAAAAAGTGAATTTCTTCCCCTGTTCGGAAATCACCCAGTACTCGGCCAGCGCGGGAACGACATTGAGATCTTTATCCAGGGCGACCAGCCCGTCATAGATCTGGTGGATAAGGAAATCGTCGGCATTGCCGGCCGGGTCCAGATCGGCCCGGAAATTCCCCCCGGAAAAAGAGCGGATGCGGAGCGTTCCCCCGAAGCGGCCTGCTTCGGCAGTCTGCCGAAACTCCGATTCCGGCAAAACTGCGCTGGAGAGGAAAATAAAGGCAATAAAGGCGATCGTCAACCGGCTGCGCATCAGGTATCCGGATCGATTTTATGATAGGCCATTCGCCCCCGGATTGCAAATTTAGAGCAAATTCGGTGCCAGCAAGACAATGATCATAACTAACTGAAATAATTAAAGATTCACAAATCAAACTACCGGTCAGGAAGACTCGTTGTAAAAAATATTGACAACGGCGTCCCGAAAAGATTTCGGCTCTCTAATCCGTATAGATCTTCTGAATCAAGGGATTCAGGCGGGTCAGGATTTCATAGTGGGTGGTCCCGGCTCGGCGCGCAATTTCATAAACGGTCATCTCCTCTTTCCCATCGCGGCCGATGACCGTAACCGGATCGCCGACCCGGGCGGCGGGGATTTCAGAAAGGTCGACGACAATCATATCCATGGCGATCGCGCCGAGGACTTTGGCCCGGCAGCCCCGGATAATCACCCGCCCCACCGAGGACAGGCTGCGCGGCAGCCCGTGCCAGTATCCGATCGGACAGACTCCGACGCGGGAATCTTTTTTCAATTTCTCCGTGAAGTCATAGCCGATTCCCATTCCGCGCTCGAGCTTTTTAATTTCTGAGACAATTGTCCTCCAGGTGAGGGCGGGCTGGAGCCGAACCCGCTTTTCCCATGCCTTCTTCGTCTGAAAGGAAGGCCACAAGCCCATCAGGCCGATCCCTGTCCTGACCATGTCGTAGTGAGCCTCGGGATAATTGAACGCCCCGGCGGTGGCCCCCGCATGGCGGATCAGGCGCAGGCCGGCGGCGCTGAAGAAAGACAGGGCGGCTTCGAATTCTTGGATCTGAAGAAGAGTGGCGGCCCGATCGTCGGGATCTTTGGCGGCGGCAAAGTGGGTATAGATTCCCTCGACTTCGATCCGCTCCGACCGCCTGGGCAGAAGCGACAAGACTTTATGCCAGTCCGAACGCAGGAACCCCTGGCGATGCATCCCCGTGTCGATTTTGAGATGAATCCTGATTTTTCCTCCGCCCTGGAAATTCCGCAGGGCGCGGAGGTTTTCCAGGCTGGAGACGGTCAGGCTGATTCCGTGCCCGGCCGCCTCGCCAAACCGAACGGGAAGCGTGTAGCCCAGGACCAAGATCGGCTTTCGGATGCCTTTTTCTCTGAGCGTCACCGCCTCGACGATCGAATCGACGCCGAACCAGTCCACTCCCAGCTTCTCGAGCACGGGCGCAAGGTCATAAAGGCCGTGGCCGTAGGCGTTGGACTTGCAGATCGCCATGATCCGGCAGCCGGGGGACAGAATCCGGCCTATGGCGCTCAAGTTTTGGGCCAGAGCCCCGCGGCTGACCTCGATCCAGGTGCGGAGCCCCCGGCGTTCGGCGGCGTCGGTCGTCTGTCGATTTCGCATCCTGGAATAGAGTAATCCCAACAGGCCGTGAAATCAAACCTCGTCGCGTTGACATTTCCCTCTTCGGGCGATATATTTCACCCGTTCATTCCGTCGAGTCGTGAAAAAACTCATCATCATCCCGGCTTTTAACGAAGAAAAAACGATCGCCGGCGTCCTCGAGGAAGTCCAGGCGCATTGCCCGGATTTCGATATCCTCGTCGTCAACGACGGCTCGACGGACAAGACTTCCGACATCGCCCGTCGGTTTTCCGGGGTTCGGGTCATCGATCTTGCCGTCAATCTCGGCATCGGCGGGGCGGTCCAGACAGGCTTTCTTTACGCCCGGGGAAAAGCCTATGAAGCGGCGGTTCAGGTCGACGCCGATGGCCAGCACAAACCGGCGGAGGTGGCAAAGCTCCTTCGGCCGATCGATCGCGGCGAAGCCGACGTGGTTATCGGGTCACGATTTCTGGAAAAGGGGAGATACAAAGCCCGGCTGGGACGCAAACTCGGAATCTGGCTTCTTTCTCTGACCAACCGTCTGCTGCTCGGTCAAAAGATCACCGACAGCACTTCGGGATTCCGAGCTTACAACAAGAGGGCGATCGAATTGCTCAGCCGGGATTATCCGGACGATTATCCGGAGCCCGAAGCCATTTTCCTCCTGCGAAGAAATGCCCTGACCGTCAGGGAAGTCCCAACGGAGATGGCCGGCCGAAAGGGCGGCAAGTCGTCCATCAGCCTGCCCGAATCCGTTTATTACATGGTCAAAGTCTTTTTGGCGATCTTTGTCCTGATGCTCAGAAAAAACAATAGAGGGTTGCCATGAACGATTTGGAAAACGTCCAGGTCTTCAGGATTCAAATCCTGGCCATTGTCGGAAGCATCCTGCTGATCGTTTTTATCCTCGAACTCATCCGGCGGAAGAGGTTGAAAGAAGAATTCTCCATCCTCTGGCTGGGAATGGGCACGATTTTCCTGATCATTTCTCTTTTCCGAGGACTGCTCGACTGGTTCTCGGTCCTGGTGGGCATCGGCTATCCGCCGGCGGCTCTCTTTCTCATCCTGATCATCGGATTGATGTTCATCTTAATCCATTTCTCGGTCGCCATTTCCGAGCTCAAGGAAGCCAACAAAAAACTGGCCCAGGAGCTTGGATTGCTGCGCCGGCAAATGGAGGAAAAATGAGGAGCAAGGCCATGAGAGAGATCGCTCTTTTCGTCATCCTGATCATCATCTGGACGGCCGGACAGGTTTTTCTCAAAATGGGGATGAACGAGCTTGCGGGCGAGAAGATCAACCTCCGGTTTTTCCTCCGGGCAGTGGGATCATGGCCGGTCCTCGCCGGTTTCCTGCTCGGAATCGCCGGCGCCCTTCTCTGGCTCGTCGTCCTCTCCCGGCTCGAGCTCGGCTTTTCCAATCTCGTCGTCAGCCTGACCCTGGTTGCGGTCGCCGTGGCTTCAAGAATTATCTTCAAAGAGCCAATGCCGAGCCTCAAATGGATCGGCTCGACGCTGATCGTCATCGGGGTTTTCCTGATTTCTCAAACAAAATAGGCGGGCCTAAAAGAAGCGAAGACAGGCAGGACAAACTTTTCTTATCCGATGCGCGGGCGAATGGAATGACTGGCAACGGCTGGGTTCCCTGGGAGGATGGAATGACCGAAGCCTGGGATTCGTTCGTTCTTTCTCATCGCTGCGGCCGGTTCGCTCATCTCTCCGGGTTCAAGAGAGCGGTCGAAGAGATCTACGGCCTGAGGTCGAATTACTGGGCTTACACCCGGGCCGCCGAGATCCTGGCCGCTTTTCCGAGTTTTTTTCATCGCAGCCTGATCTGCGGCCGGAGGCTCGTTTCCCAGCCGTTCTCGGAATACGGCGGCTTCCTGTTCGCCGCCCATCTTCAAAAGGGCGAGAAAAAAACGATCCTCGAAGAATTTCCCGAAGTCCTCAACCGGAGCCGCGAACGAGGCCGGTTCGATTACCTTGAAATCCGCTGCTTCGCCGACCGGGACGGCCTTCCGCCGGCTCTTTTCCGGGAGGAAAAACTCTATGACTACGGACTCCTCCGGCTGACCCGGAGTTTGCGGCTGTGGGATGCCGTTGCCCCGAGTGTCAGGAAGAATGTTCGCCGGGCGAAAAACTTCGGCCTGGAAATCGAAGATTCGGTCGGCGAAGAAAGCCTCAAGCGTCATTTTTATCCCCTCCATCTCCGAAGTCTGAGACGCCTGGGAAGCCCTCCTCATCCTCTCTCCTATTTCCTCTCCCTGTCCGGGAATCTTCATCGTCATCTTCGTCTTCTGACAGCGATCTGGAAGGGGACGCCTGTGGCGGCGCTCCTCGGGTGGGAAGTCGGCGATTCCGTTCACATCACGGATATCGTCTCCGACGAGAGATTCTTCCATCTTCGGGCGGCCGACCTGCTCCATTATGAGATGATCAGCCGGGCGATCGCCCGCGGCGCCGAGACGTTCGATTTTGGACCGGTCCGCTACCCGGGACAACGACAGTATAAATCGAAATGGAGGATCGAGCTCCATCCCTATTCTTATTTTTACTCCCCCCGGGAAAGGGGCCGGCGACCGCTTTCCGACCGCAGCGCCGCCGGTCGAATCGGGTCGTTCCTGTGGCGGCGACTGCCCCTCTTTCTCGGCGCGAGAGCCGGGAAACCCGTGAGAAGGATGCTTTCGATCTGATGAGAAATGTCGAACGTCTGCAGCCTCTTCTTCGCTGCCTCGGATGCGGCGGGAAGCTCGAACTCCGGAAAGAGTCCCTGGCCTGCCTCGGATGCGGCGCCGCCTACCCTGTCATAAACGACATCCCTGTCCTTCTCGAAAGGAACGAGGAGGAAAAAACTTGGGAAGAGTACTTTGACCGGAAAGGATCGGAAATCGGCGACCGGGAAGCGGCGAACAGCTATATCAGCCGCCGGAATTTCAGGTTCGTGCGGAAGCATTTGCTCCGATTGACGGGCGAGGTTTCCGGCCAGACCATTCTTGATGTCGGCTGCGGAACAGGACATTTCTCTCAGTCGCTCGCCGGAGCCAATTTCCTGGTCGGCGTAGATATTTCCCTCGAGATGGCCGGCCTGGCGGCAGGAAAAGGCCTGGCCGTGGTTAAATCATCGGCCAAGAGGCTTCCCTTTGCCGGTCGGAGCTTCGACCTCGTCATCGCCAACAACGTCGTTCAATCGTTCAAGGACAGCCGCCCGCTCTGCTTTGAGCTCGTCCGGGTGGCCAAGCCCGGCGGCCGGATCATCCTCAGCTCGACAAACGGTGAGAACTGGAGCCTGGGCCTCTTCCGGCTCATCGAAAAAAAGAAGTATCGCCGGCTCGGCCTCCATACGGCCGAGAGCCTGAAACAGGGCCTTCAATCCGCCGGAGCCGCGGTCCGGTCCGTCCTATTCCTCCATTATCCGATCGGAATTGTAAGAATGAGGCCCGCCGGCGAAGTCTTTCCCCGGGCCGACCGCCGGCTCGCCTCCACGATCGCCCTCGAGGCCGTGAAAAATGCGCAACCTGCTGACCTTTGACATCGAGGAATGGTGGCAGGCCAACTACCGGCCGGCCGGCCCGCAACCCGAGGATCGCGGCGACGACCGGCTCGAGTCGAATGTCGCCAGAATTCTCCGCCTCTGCCGGAAGCACCGGGTCCGGGCGACATTTTTTGTTCTCGGGCAGACAGCGACAAGGTTTCCCGAGCTCGTTCGCCGGATCCAAGCGGACAGTCATGAGATCGCCTCGCACGGCTTCCGCCACGGACTCGTTTCCACCATGACTCCCGCGGAGTTCGCCGCCGACCTCGAAAAATCTCTGTCCGTTCTCGCCTCCATCACCGGACATCGCGTTCGCGGTTTCCGGGCGCCGTCCTGGTCGGTGCGCACTGATCGGAGCTGGTTTTTCGAGGCGTTGGCGGCAGCCGGTCTCGACTACGACTCGAGCCTCTTTCCGGCAAGGACCTTTCTCTACGGAGACCGGAAAGCCCGGCGCTCTCCTCATCGCCTCGCCGGCCTCGTCGAAATTCCGGCCTCGACGATTTCAGTCGCCGGGCAGCGCATCCCTTTTGCCAGCGGCTTTTTCTTCCGCCTCTTTCCGCTCGCTTTCATCGCGGCAGCGATTAACAGACTGAACCGCAAGGGACGATCGGCCATGATTGTTCTCCATCCCCGCGAGTTCGACCCCGAGGGGCCAAGACTCGCTCTTCGCCCGGCGGAGCGATTCATCCAATATGTCAACGTCAAAGGGACCGAGCGGAAGCTCGATCGCCTCCTTGCGACCTTCGAATTCGCCTCGATCGGCGAATGCCTCGACTCGGGCGAGCTCGTCGTCTGACCTCGCCCCGACGAGCGGCTTGCGGGGCGAGGCAGGCAGCTTCCTCGCCGCTCGTCAATTGAAAATGAACCGGCCGTTCAATATAATCTTGCCGGCATGGAGACGATCGCCGGCACCTCAAAGGGTCGTCGCCTCCGAGCGGCCCTCGTGCTCATCCTGATTTTCGGCGCCTTCCTCCGCTTCTGGGGAATCTCCTCGGTCTACCAACGGGTGGACGACATCCCCGTGGCTAGGCACATCGAGAGCATGTATCATGGCGATTGGCGGCCCGACCCGATCTACTATTACCCCGTCCTGTTTAATTATCTTGTTGCCGGAGCTCTGCGCGGACTCTCGGCCGTGGTCTGCGGACTCGGCTTAAATAAGGGTGCCGAAGGATCTGTTTTTTCCTTCGACCAAATCCTCTTCATCGCCAGGTTTTTCAGCGCTCTTCTGGGATCGCTGACGGTCCTCGTCTTATACGGCTTGGCCAAGAGGCTTTATGGGGAAAAAGGCGCCCTGATCGCCACGGCGCTCTTTGCCGTGTCCTTCATCCACATCCTCTACAGTCATCAGATCGTCCTCGATGTCCCGATGACCTTTTTCTATGCCCTGGCTCTCTATTTCTGCGCTTTGCTTCTCGAGCAAAGAAAAACCAGGGATTATGTGCTGGCCGGCTTTTTCGGCGGGCTGGCCGTGGCGACAAAATACAACGGCGTCTTTGTCCTGGCCGCCATCGTCTTGGCGCACCTCCTCGGTGCTCCCGCCGTCCGGAAAAAGATCCTTCGCCTTTTCTTTGACCCGAAAATCTATCTCGCCGGGTTTACGGCGCTTGCCGGTTTCTTCCTCGGGCATCCTTATGCCCTGATCCATCTCCGGCGGTTTCTCGGTGCCTCCCGTCTCCTTCTCAAAGTCGTCCACGAGACCGAGTGGTTTCTCGAACCGATCAAGCCGAAGACAGGACTGGAATATGTCCAATACAACAAATATTTCCTGGCGCTGAAAAACATCTGGCTGGCGGAAGGTCCGATCATTCTCCTTCTTCTCTTTCTCGGCGGTCTGGCCGTCCTCCGGCGGCGAGATCGGAAAAACGCCTTTGTCGCTCTCTCCGGTCTGGCCTATTTCCTGGGAGCGCTCGGATTTCTGGGGTTTTCGCGCTTCCGCGACCTTCCGACATTCGTTCTTTTCTCTGCGCTCCTCGGCATGCTCGGTCTCGAGCTCGCCGGCGGATTGTTCCGGCACCCGGGAATTCGCCGCCGTCTCTTCTCCCCCGCCCTCGTCTTGATTTTTCTCTGGCTCTCTTTTTCCGCCCTGGCCAAGACCTATTACCTCTGGGAGGACGACACGACCGAAATGGCCGAGCGCTGGATCCGAAGGAACATCCCCCCCGATAAGTCCTTCGGCAAAGAATGGTTTTCCCCTCCGCTCCGCGGCCGGGACTATTCCTACAGCTCGTTCAGCCGGCCCTATCTCTTTTCCCGGCAATTCGCTCCCTATGAGAGGTTCGATTTTCTCCTGCTCTCGAGCGCCGCCTACGGCCACTTTTTCAAAAACGAAAAATTCTACCCGGAGATTGTCCGGATCTATCGGGAGGCGAGAGAGAAATATACCAAAGTCAAGGATTTCTTTTTCCGCGACATCGAGTACAAGAATCCTGAACTGAACCTCTTGAGCACGGCCAGCCCGAACCAAAAAAAGCAGAGGCTCTCTTTCCCGACAACGTTTCCGCTCCGGAACCCGCACCGGGAATTCGAAATCGCCGATGGAAGCCCTTACGGAAAAAGCGTTATGAATTTCTTCCTCGGCCCTAGGCAAAAAATCGAGCGGAGGATCGTCAGCCGAAGACCGGTCCGGACGGTGGCTGTTTTCGCCCAGGCAGCCGAGGGCCGGGGAGAAATCGCCGTCGGAAATTTCCTCCAGAGAAAAAAACTCCCGGTGACGGAAAAACCTTCTGTTCTTCTCTTGAGGCCGCGGCGCGCTTTTCCCTTCGACAGGTATTTCTACAGGATCTCGGTGAAAAGCCCGCGATCGCTGGCCAGCGCCTTCATCAAAATCTGCTACGAGGAGTTCGACATCGGCCAGGAGTTTTTCCGGCGAGGCGACTACGCCGCCGCCGAACGGCATTTCCTCGCCGCGCTGGCCGGAAGGCCTCAAGGCGGCCTCGACTTCGAGGTCTTTCTCTATCTTGCCGCCTGCGCTCGAAACCAGGGCCGGGACGAGGACGGCCAGCGCTACTTGGATGAGGCTCCGGCCGAGCTCCTGAGAAGGCGGTATCTCAACCTTTTCCGAACCGACATGAAAGAGAAGGAATGGGGGGAAGCATTGGCCAAATTTTCCGGCCTGGATTTCGAGCTTCTCGAACAGACCATGGCCAACGTCATCGATGATCGGGATTTTGAAATCGCCCGCGGAAGAGTCCTGAAAGATGGTGCGTGTTACGGCCAGCAGGCCGTTTTCCCAAGTTTAGAGATGGCCGGCCCGGCGATTGAGGTTCTCTCTCCCGAATTTCAGCTTTATCCACAAAAGTACGTCCTCAAGCTCGTCTTCTTCGACCCATTTGGGGTTGATCACGTCGGCGGCGAGATGGAAGTCGTTACGAAAGGCCCCGCGGGAGAAAACAAACGGATTTTCCCTCTTCGGCTCGAAAAAGAGTCTGAAAACGGCCGTTCGGCTTCTATTCTAAGCTTCGAATGTCGGAGCATCGAAGAAAAAATCCGGGTCCGGCTGAGAGTGGAAAATGGCCAGAGCCTTGCTTTTGATTATCTCTCCATTGGCCCTGATATCAGAGATTTTTTTCAACAGAAATACGGTCTGCTTGAGGGACTGGGCAGCGCGTCTTCAGAAGACGATTGATCTCTTTGAAAGCAAGAGTCAGGATCGTGGTCGGAAAGAGCGAAGACATCGCCTGCGCCGTCTGCGGGCAAAAACGGCTTGCCCCCTATTTCCGGCTGGACAATTTCTTTTACCATCGCTGCCGGAATTGCGGATTGATTCAAACCCGCGAGAAAACGTCCGTCGGAGCAGGAGATGACTACACCGGTTTCGATCTCGATCAATACCGGTGTTTTGTTCGACATTTTTTGCTGCCGCGGTATCGACGCGCCCTCCGGATGATCCGACTCGTCAAGAAAAGCGGCCGGCTGCTGGATATCGGTTGCGGGACCGGAGAATTTCTCGAGCTAACTCAAGAATTCGGTTATGAGTGCATGGGAGTGGAACCCTCGCCCACAGCTTCCCGGATCGCAGCTCAAAAAAATCGCGTCTTCGTCGGCGAGTGGCTCGATGTGCGACTCGATCCACAGGATTTCGATATCGTCAGTTTCTGGTCCGTCCTCGAGCATGTCCCCGATCCTCTGCCTTTTTTGGAAAAAGTCCGCGACATTCTTAAGCCGGACGGAATTCTCGTCCTCAGAGTCCCCTTGGCGGACGGATTCGTTCCTTCTTTGGCCTTGTGGATTTACCGGCTCTCCGGGGGGAAAATTCGACGGCCCCTGGCGGCTGTCTATCAGACCGACTGGCATTATGTCCATTTCTGCCTTTACAATCGCGCCAACCTCGGCCGATTGCTCCGGCGGTGCGACTTTGAAATCGTCTTCCAGGGAAAAGAAAACAGCTTCGATATCCGCAGCTTGAAATATCGGCTGGACTATCTCCCCTCGAACTTCGCCCTCCGGCTGCTTGTCAAGGTCAGCCTCAGCCTGGTTCTTATTCTCGCCCGAGCTCTGGGACGCGAAGATGAGATCGTCGTCCTGGCCCGAAAAAAAGCCTGAGCTTCTAGGGAAGCTAGAAAATGGCTTTTTCCCATCGATCTTTTCTTTCTCCAAAAATGCCCGGCCTGTTCTTTTCGCCTGTTTGCGGCCCGTAGAGGACGAATCCTCGCTTGTGATTCCGGAACCTATCAGCAAATGTTCTGTCTCTTGACCATCAATCGTGGCGCAGGGCTCGGACCGGATCGACCCGCGCCGCGCGCATCGCCGGATAAATCCCTGCCGCCAGGCTCACCAGGACCGAAAACAGCACGGCGCCCAGGCAGAGCCACCAGGGAAAACTGAAATAGTGAATGAAGGGCAGGCCCTGCCGGGCGAGGAAAAAGTTGACGACACGGTTGATGATTCCGCTGACTGCCCAGCCGAGGGCTAATCCGAAGACTCCGCCCAGGAATCCGATGGCGCCCGACTCAAAGAAAAAAAGACGTCGGATATCCCGGTCGCCAGCCCCGACCGCTTTCATGATTCCGATCTCGGAATACCGTTCCAGGATCGACATGACCATGGTGTTGACGATTCCGAGGGAAGCCACGACAATGGCGATCATGCCCACAGCGGCCAGAATCATGTTCATAATCAGAAAACCTCGCCGGATTTCGCCGAATTGATCGCTGAAGGCAAAGACTCCGAAACCCATCTCTTTGATCTTCTTCTTCACCGGCTCGATCGAGGAAGGAGAGGAGAGGCGGACATTCAGAGCGGAATATCCGAGCCTCCCTTCCTTCGCCCGGAACAGATCCCAGATGCTGGTGAAGGGAAGGCGTTTCATCTTGCCGGCCGGACCGGGAGGAAGATAGACTTCGCTCCGCATCGGGCCGGGTCCGTCAAAGACGAGATCTTCCGCCACGCCGGCGACGACAAACTCGTGCTCTTCCAGAACGAGAGGAAGCTTCTCTCCGCCGAGCGCCGCCATCAGGCCAGCCGGACTGAGGAGGGAAAAATCAAAGGCAATGGTGGAAATGCCGATCGGCTTTCCGATCGCCGCCGCCGGCTCCCGGACACCAAGACGGAGGAGCAAAGAAGAAGAGACAATGAGCGAGTTCTCATCATCCGTGTCGTAGGGTTTCCCGGCGCTAAACTTGATCATCCGAGAAGCGGCCACTTTGGCCGGAAGAACCTGAATGACCCGAAGTTCCTCCTCGCCGTTCCAGCGGACGAGCGCCGGGATGCGGACTTCCGGGAACACCGTCTCCACCCCGTCGAAGGCGGCGATCCTGGCGCTCGCGGCGTCGTCGAGAACGGTTGAACTGATCTCGGACGGCGGTAGAGCGACGGATTTTTCGTCGGGATCAGGCCCCGGCCGACGAAGGAAATCCCCGGGCAGGACGATGATGGAATTGAAAAGATCGAGCGAACGGAAGGTCTGGCTGACATTTCTCTGCATCCCGGTCCCGAAAGAAACCATGGAGACGAGAGCGCCGATGCCGATCGTCACGCCGAAAGCCGTCAGGAACGTTCTTAACTTTCTCTTCCTCAGGTTCGAGAAGGCCCAGCCGAGCTCATCGGAAAACCTCATCTCAGGACCTCCTCGCTCTCCACTCGGCCGTCGCGCAGGCGAACGACCGAGGCGGCGAATTCTCTGACCAGCGCTTCCTCATGTGAGACCATGAGCACGGTCAGGCCGTGCCAGCGATTGAGATCCGCCAGGAGCTCGACGATTTCGCGCGACGTCCGGCTGTCCAGATTTCCGGTCGGTTCGTCGGCCAGGAGGACGGAAGGCCGATTGACCAGAGCCCTGGCGATCGCCACCCGCTGCTGCTCGCCGCCCGAGAGCTCGGCCGGGCGGTGCGTCAGCCGATGGGACAGCCCGACCCTCTCCAGCATACGTTCGGCCCTCTCCTTTCTCTCGGCCTTCGAAACACCGGCAAACATCATCGGCAGAGCAACGTTTTCCAGAGCGGTCAGGCTCGGGATCAGGTTGAACGACTGGAAAATCATCCCTACCCCCTGACGTCGGTAAAGAGCGAGCTCCTCTTTGTCGAGTTCGGAGATTCGTCGTCCCCGGACTTCGATCGCTCCGGAGGTGGGGGAATCCAGGCCGCCGATCAAGTTGAGCAAGGTGGATTTGCCCGAGCCGGAGGCCCCGGCAACGGCAAGAAAGATGCCCTCGGCAACGCGAAGGCTGACCTCCGCCAGGGCGACCACCCGAACCTTGGCGGTCGAATAGACCTTGCTCAGCCTGTCCGTCCTGATCAAAGGCAAAGAAAGATCAGTATTTTCCATCCATCTGGAACTCGGAGCTGTCAAGCCAGAATCCTGATCTGGTCACGGAATCGTGCTGGGCGAGGAGAATGTCATAGTGGAATCTCTCCTCATCGGCGATTTTCTCAAAGATTTCCCTGGCCGCGGGGTCTTTCATCTCGGCGGCTGCCCGGCGAAAAAATTCCACCGCTTTGGTCTCGAGTTCCATGCCGATCCGCAGGGCCTCGACCTCGCTCTGTCCTTCGGCCCGTTTCATCCGCCGGGCCAACTCCTCGATCACCTCCGCGGGCCCTTTGAGTTGTTCCCGTTCGACCTGCTTTTTCCAGTCATCACTTTTGATGACGGAGCTGAACAGCCGGCTGAAAGCCTCGAGATGTTTGACTTCCTCGTCGGCCAGCCGGTTGAACATCTTTTTGCCCAGAGCGTTGCGGGTGGCTTCTGCCGCCTGCTTGAAAAAGGCCTGTCCGTTGACTTCGAGCTTGATCGCCTCCTGGATCAGCGTCTTGACGTCAGGGCTGATTTCGGTCATTGGGCTCTCCTTTCTTAAGGACATAGAAATTTTTTCCGTTCTCTGTCTGCGTCCGGAGGAAATCGGTCACCCGGTATCCCCTCGGCAACAGGGCCTGAAAAACTTGCCTGGTCTTGAGCCTCCAATCGAGAGGAATCCGGCGGACCGCCTCTTCCTCGATATCCGTTTCCCGAAGCATGAGATAAAAATCCCGCGGAATCCGGACGAACAGGACATCGCCATTCAAATCGGGGAGGACATCGCTCGCCACTTCCAGCTTCACCGGCCCGCTCCGGCCATGGATCAGCCGCTCTTCAACGGCGATGACGGACCGTTCGGAGCAAAGCGCCGCTTTCCCCGCATCGCGCTTCTCGCGGACGGGCTTCTTCAGGTCCCAAACCATGAAAAACCGATCGCTCGGGATGTCCAGCCGGTTGAGCCGGCCGCCGTACTCGCCGTAGGTGGCGACTCGGTATTCCTCGATTTCCATACCGAAGTGATGAACATTCCGCCAGGCGTTGACGCTTGTCAGAGGGTCATAGGTGCAGGTGATGGTCGAAATCCCGAAAAGATCCCGGACCTTCTGCCGCTGGAATTCCTTGATCGCCAGGCCGAGCCCGAAAGAGCGATGGCTTTCCCGGACTCCGAGATACTGAGAATAGAACCGGAGATTGTCGACCCGGCCGAAGGCCGCCTCTTTATCCTTCACGCCGACAAACCCATAGGAAAAGGCGACGAAACGCGTCGGATCAACGGCCAATTTTCCCGATTCCGACTCTTCATAGACGGCGATGAAAAGAGCGCTCCCCTCGTGAAAGTAATTTTCGCACATCAGGTTGCGCGAACCGGGAAGGTTGTCTTCTGGGAAGCCCCAGATTTCATTCCGCAGAGCTTCGTATTTCGCATAATCCGCCGACTCGTTCGACGTTTCGACCCGGAGGAGAAATCTCTTTCCCTTCAGGGCGACAATCGTTTCCAGATGATCGTCAAGCGCCATCGTCCGTCCTTCTTCGAGGGGAGAAAATGATTGTATCGAATCCCCGAGTCCTCTGCAAATCCCTCTCTCGCCAAGAGCGCTTCATTCCCCTCGGATTGTGATATAATGTTAGCTCTTTCGAGACATGGATTTCATCAATCCGCATTCGATTCCCAACGGAGCGAGCATGATGAACAAAAAAACCCGTCGCCTGTCTCCTGTCCTTTTCCTTCTTCTCCTTGCCCCGCCCGTCCTCCTTCACGCCGGGCTGGAAGTGCGGGTCATCAAGGGTCCGGACGACCTGCCGGCTAAGTTTTCCTCCTTTGCCCAGAAAGGCGATTTTTTTCTCTCCGACGGCGAATTCTACGCTCTTCTCGGAGGCTCTCCCCGAAGGATCGTGACGAGCGCTAATTATCCCTATGGAAATGCCATGGGAAGTCTGCTGGGTTTCGTGCCCGCCCGGGAGAACATCTCCGGCGACCTGAATATCGGCTCCCCGGTCGTCAGGGTCGAAGAAAAGACCCGCCATATCGTCTACTCGACGATCAAACCAGTCGAGACCGGACCGGAAGCGGTTTTTGAAGCCACAGGCTATTTTGAGGACAAGTCCGGCCGGACGGCGGAAATCAAAACGACCTATATTTTCTATCCCGGCCAGGGCCGCATCGACATCGCCTCGACGATCGTCAACACCGGCCAGGCGGCTTTTGAAGACCTGAATTATTCTCTTTTCATCGACACCTATAACCGCTTCCATTTCAGCCCCTATCACGATAAAAAATTTCCTCACTTGAACTTTCGAGTCTACCAGAAGAAGGGACATGATCTCGGCTGGATCAGCTTTTCTCCGGCCGAGAAAGCCCAAACGCGGCGGCCCGGGCGGCTCGCCCCGGGAGAAAAATTCGAGCTCCGGGGAGCCCTTCTCGTTGAAGATTCCGACATCGATCTTCTGGGAAAAATCTATCACATCCTCGAAATCCAGCCGGCCGAAGCGAGCATCGCCATCGAAAAGGCGGATGACGATTGGTTGGAGCTTACCGTCCGCGACGTCCAGACGTCCGCCGTTTTTTACCGAAGGATTCTCGAATCGGCCGGGTCAAAAAAGATTCTTCTCCCGCCGGGCCTCTACCGCGTCCAGGCCAGCTTCTTTCCTGCTCTGGCCGAGGAGATGCTGGAGGTCAAGGTCGACCGTGAGAACTCCGTCCGGCTGGTGAACCCGCCGCTCGGAACGCTCAAGATAAAAATCAGGAACAGTCAGGGTGAAGCCGTCCTGGGAAAGGTGAGCTTTCTCGGAATCTCTCCCACCCGATCCCCCTATTTTCGGCCCGATAATCCGATCGAGACGGGACGAAGCTACGAGGGATTCAAGAACTCCTGCTTTCCCGGCGAGGAAGGTCTCGAAATCAAGCTCCCCCCGGGCTCCTACCTGGCATCGGCTTCGTGCGGCCCCGAATATTCGGTCGACCAGAAGGCCATCGAAGTCGTCGTGGGGGAAAACGGCGAGCTCGTCTTTGTCATCGACCGGGTCGTGAAAACGCCGGGCCTCGTCTCCTTCGATCCTCACCTCCATACGACACGCTCCGACGGCACGCCTTCGATTCCCGAGCGCATCCGATCGGTGGTCGCTGAGGGCATCGAGGTCATCGCCGCCACGGACCACAACACGGTGACCGACTATTTCCCGGATCTGAAGAAACTCGGACTGGAGAAAAAACTTGCCGTCCTTCCGGGAAACGAAATTACGACTCCGGACGTCATCCATTTCAACAGCTATCCCCTGGAAATACGACCGAATGAGCCGATGAACGGGGCCATCAACTCCGCCTCCGATGAGGCCGGACAGCTCTTTGCCGAGAGCCGGAAGAAAAATCCGGCGGCGATTATTCAGGTCAATCATCCGCGGGCCGGCGATCTGGGCTATTTCAACAACCTCAACCTCGACCCGGAGACGGCCGCCACGGCTCTTCCGGGCCTGAGCCTGGAGTTCGACCTTCTTGAAGTTCTCAACGGGCCCTACTATTTTTCTTCCAATCAATCGTCCATCGAGGACTGGTTCCATCTTCTCAACCGGGGGTATTATTTTCCCATCGTCGGCTCGTCCGATTCGCACGGCATCGACCGCGGCGAGCCGGGATACTCGAGAACGTACATCATGTATTCCGGAGGCGAGGCAAACAACTTGGACCTCCAGAGCTTTCTTCAGTCCCTGAAAAAGGGGCGCTCCTTTGTCACCAACGGCCCCCTCCTTGCTCTCCTGGTCAACGGTCGAGCTTCCCTGGGCGACACGATCTCCGTAAAAGGCGGAAGAGTGGATATTCAAGCTCAGGCCTGGAGCGCGCCCTGGGTGGAGATCGGCGAAGTCCGGCTCGTCCTGAACGGCGAAAGGCGGATCATCTTCCCCCTTAACGGCGCCGGGCGCAAAGCCGAGGAATTCAGGCAAGAAATCAGCCTGACCCTGGCCGAAGACACATCGATTTGCCTCGAAGCGCTCGGTCGGAGGACGATGTTTCCTGTTCTTCAGAGTCTCTCCCGAACGGGAGAATTCGAAGGCGGGACCATTCCCTACGCGATTACCAACCCCGTTTTTGTGGATGTGGATGGAAACGGACGCTTCGATCCTCCCCGGCAAGAAAAAATTCGCTTGGTCTCCGCGTCCGGGAAAAACCGGAAAATGATCTTGCGTTGAGAAAGAACGCCGGGAACATCCGGATGAGCCGAACAAATCAAGAACTGAAGAAAACGGCTGCCATCATAAACCCCGGTTCGGCCCGGAATAAATGGCTGCGCAGGAAACGCCTGCGGAAATATCTCGCCCAAAACCTGCCCGGAGAAAAGCACGACGTTTTCGCCGGTAAAGAAAAGACCGTTTCGCTCGCTCGGGAGCTCGCCTGTTCTTGCAGCCAGCTTGTCGCCGTCGGCGGGGATGGGACGATCGCTGATGTCCTCCAGGGTATCCGGGAGGCGAAGAGAGAAGAACAGGTGACTCTCGGCATTGTTCCCTTCGGCAGCGGAAATGCTTTCCGCAAGTCCCTGGACATCCCCAAAAGGGTCCGAAAGGCGATCCGCGTTCTCGATGAGGGAAAGGTTAGAGCCGTCCGGCTGATGGAAATCGAAAAGTTGGTGGCGGGTTTTGCCAGTGTGGGGGCCACGGCGCTTGTGACCCAGGAGAAGGGGCGGCATGAAATCCAAGGACTCTGGGGCCATCTTCTGGCCGGACGGAAGCTTCTTCGGCTCGCCAAATGGGAGATCGAAGCCGAGCTCGAGGACGGAGTGGATGACCGGGGCGAGCCCTTTGTATCGCGAACACTCAAACTCGAGATCCTGGATTGTGTCGTAACCCGATCGAAGTATTTCGGCTACAGCTGGAAGATCGCCCCTCTGGCCAGCCTCGACGACGATTATCTCGATATCACGTTTTATGAGATAAGCGGCCTCAAATACGTTCTGGCTCTTCCTCTTCTCTATTTAGGTCTCTATCAGCGCAGTCAAAAACACTTCAAAGCCAAGAAACTCGTCCTGCGGGGGAAGAACCTGCCCGTCCAGTATCATGGAGAGTTCTTGGGAACACGAGACCGGGTGGAAGCTCGCATTCTTCCCCACGCGGTCCGCTTTATTTGTCCGAGTTGCGACGCCCATAAAACCTGAGATCCCTCAGGCCGCAATAAGACCTGGACAGAAGATCGTCTTATTCGCCTCGCGGCAGGACAATCGCCCCGGTCCGAAAATCTCCAAGAACCTCGGCTTTTCCCTCAAGAAAAAGAAGCCCGACGAGGGCGCCGCTGGCAGCATCGAGCTCATGTTCTGTGGCGGTCTGGCGAAGGCCTCTCAAACCAAGGCGGGCCAGCCCTTTCCGCAGGCCGGCCTTGTCTTTTTTGGCGCGCGGAATGCGCCAGATATCTTGAGCGCCTCCGGGGTAGATTTCGATGACTCGGAATCCCATTGTCTCCAATTCCTGTCGGAGGGCCATCCCCCGAGCCGTCAGCCCGCGCATCGGCCCCAGCGTAATGGGGAAAAACGGGATTCTTCGACGGCGCAATTCTTCATCGCAGGGCCGGTAGTGAAGACCGTTTCGGTCCGCGAAGGAGAGGCGCCCGGGTGGAAGGTTGAGCGGCGCATCGATGGCCACAAGCGCTGGTTGATGAAGCATGACCTCATCCAGGATCTCTTGATCTTGATAAAGAAGTCGCGTCTCGGCTTTCATCCGGCGGATCAGGCAAATGCCGCTCGGCCGGTGAGGAACCCCAGCCAAGTCGATTCCCACAACAAGGAGCGGATCACGGTTCGGATTCCTCATTTGCGCCGCCTGTGCCCTCCTCTCCGGAAACGGATGAAGTTTCGCCTTCGTCCAAAACCGAAAAACCGGACTTGAGCCCGGGAGACGATGGCCTCGCTAAGGAATAGGTGGAACGACCTGGAAAAGGGCCTGGACCACCAGGTCGGGAAAGGCACGTCCGCTTAGCTTGCGGATATCCGCCGCCGACATTACCAGGTCTTTCCATTGTGCCGGAGGGGAGATCCCGGTAGAAACCCGGTCATAGAGATCGGCCAGGGCAATGATGCTGCTTCCAAGCGGGATCGTCGACAAGTCCTTATCCAGAATGTTCGCCTCTTCGACATAGTGATAAAAATAGTTCGCCATGATGGGCTCGACTTCCTTGAGAAGCAGGGCCGTTGTTTTCAAGAGCACCCGCCCCCGGTCATCCAGCTTTCCCGCCGGCTCGGCTTCCGACGAAATGAAGGAGGCGACTTTATCGTAAAGCGAGATATTGGAGCGCAGATCGCCCGCTTCCACCAGCAGAGCGGCCGATTTGATGTTCTCGACCTGAACGTTGGACAAGCCGGCCGCGGCGGCGATTTTTCCGGCGAGAAGAGAAAGCCGGAGCGAGCGAGGCCTGGTCTCGTCGGCCGCCTCGAGGTATCTGAGCATGATTTCCAAAACACCAATGTAGGCTTTCTGCAGGCTCTTCAGCCGCTCCTCCCTCTGCTCGGCGATCCCGCCGATGATGGCGGCCGTCAGAATCAGGAACCCGGCCCAGATGACGACATTCAGAATCTCGTCCATGGTCAGTCCGGGCGTCTTTTTGAAGATCATGAAAACGAAGATCAAATAGAGCGCGACGAGGAGGACGCAAAGGCTGGCGGTCAGAACGGCCTGACGCTTGCCGAGATAGTAACCCGCCAGGATGACCGGAAGAAAAAAGAAATTCAGAAAGGAGAATTTCAGATGGACGAGAAAGGCCGTGGCGGCGATCCCGAGAAAGATGAGGACGATGAGAGTCGTTTCAAAATGGCGCAGGGCAAAGGCTCGTATTCTTTTCACGGCTCGCCGGCGGCGCAAAGATCGGGAAGCGCCATGGACTCGGTTAGGCCCGCCCTTCTCTTTCCTGAAAAGGCCCACAAGCTCATTTCCGCCGCTCCGACTTTATATATCACCGGGATGAGGACAAAGTCAAACCTCTCCAGGCTCTGTGACGAAAAGTGGGGTAAGAAGCGGTAAATAAGGTTAAAATG
>CAZNVB010000190.1:0-5335 GCA_964576265.1 uncultured Eubacteriales bacterium
GTTCGATGGTCGACTGGGCCTGAACCGGCTTGATGCGCGTTTTGGCCTGAGAGCTGGCTCTTTTCTTGGCCGGCGGCGGCGGTGGCGGAGGAGGAGGGGGAGGGGGAGCCAGAAAGGCGCTGTAGACTTCGACCTCGGGCAGCGCTCCCGTCGACATGAGGGGGATGACGATCAGGGCCGCAATCGCTGCGACATGGACGATGATCGCCACCGGGAGAGCCAAAGCTCTCCACGCCGTGTGCTTTTCCCCGATGAAAAACGAATCCCTGAACATCGCGGGAATTTCGTCTTTTTTTTGAGGCTTTGCTCTTTCGACCATGGTCATGACCTCATTTTTCTTTATTTATTCCAAAACGTCGTCTCTAAGTATAGAGGAAAAGAAATCTTTTGACAAGTCCAGCCTTTTCACCGGCGGATGCCTTTTTTCGTCTTGAAAATTTTTTGCCAGAAATAAACGATCGGACAGGATTGATAAATCGTCGAATACGAACCCGAGATCACGCCGACGAGCATGGTGAAGGCAAAATCGTTGATCACCTCGCCGCCGAAGAAATAGAGGGCGAGGACGGTCAGAAGAACGGTTCCCGAGGTGATGATCGACCGGCTCAAGGTCTGGTTGACGCTGACATTCAGGATTTCCTCGAAGGGATGCTTCCGCATCAGCTTGAGGTTGTCCCGGACGCGGTCGAAGATGACGATCGTGTCGTTGAGCGAGTAACCGACGATCGTCAGGACGGCCGCGATCACCGGCAGGTTCACTTCGCGGTTGGTGAAAGAAAAAATGCTCAGTGTGACCAGGACATCGTGAGTCAGGGTTAGAATGGAAGAGACGCCGTAGGCCAGTTTGAAGCGGAAGGCGATGTAAACGAGCATGCCGATGAGAGCCCAGACCGTGGCCTGAGTCGCCTTCTTTCGCAGGTCTTTCCCGACTTGTGGGCCCACGGTTTCTCGACTCAGGACGGTCAGCGACCCGAGAAACGTTTTCCCTTGAAGTTCGCCGATGACGTCCTCGGGAATTCCCGCTTCCTTGAGTGCCCCGTAATCCTCGATGATGCCCTTTTCGACCCGGAAAGAAACGATCGCGTCGGCCAGGGCCGAGGCCCGGTCGGGAAATGTCGCCTCGAGAAGAAGAGCGATCTCCCTTCGATCGGCCATATTGAGATCCTTGAGACCGCGGCCGGAGGCGGCCTTATCCTCGGCCGTCCTCATCGCTTCGATCACCCGGTTGCCCATCGTTTCGTGAGCTTCGAGTTCCTGGGTTTCCGTCGGGCCTTCTACAGCCGCCGGCTGGGTCGTCCGGATGATATATTCCCGTTTGGTTTTGCCGACTTCTTGGATGATGCTTCCCCCGAGCCCCTGTTCGCCGAGCAGGGATCGGACATGATCGACGGGAGCCGGGGATTTCAGGATGATCCGGATCAGTGTGCCGCCCGAGAAATCGACCCCGGGCTTCAGCCCTTTTCCGAACAGGATGTTGATCAGGCCGGCGAGGATGATGATTCCGGAGACGGCGAAAGCGATGTATTTGTACTTCATGAACTGGATGTTGGTTTTCTTGAAAATCTGGATCATGTCAGATGCTCATTTTTTCGGCTCTTCGCTTTCTGCCGACCGTAAGTTCAAAAATCAGACGGGAGACGAAGACGGCGGTAAACATGCTGGCCGCGATGCCGATGATCAGCGTGACGGCATAGCCTTTGACCGGTCCGGTACCGAACTGAAAAAGAAAGATCGCCGAGATGATCGTCGTCAGGTTGGAATCGAAAATCGCCGTGAAGGCCCGGGAAAAACCGGTGGCGATCGAGCTGGCGACGCTCTTCCCCGCCTGGAGCTCTTCGCGGATGCGTTCAAAGATCAGGACATTGGCGTCGACCGCCATGCCGATCGTCAGGATGATGCCGGCAATGCCGGGCAGCGTCAGCGTCGCTTTGAAGTAACCGAGAGCGCCGGCAAGAAGAACCATGTTGAGGATCAGGGCGATGATGGCGTTTACTCCGGAAAGCCGGTAGTAAAAAATCATGAAGCCCATGACGAGAAGAAGGGCGACGATGCAGGAGAGGAGCCCCTTGCGGATGGAATCGGCGCCGAGCGAAGGCCCGATCGTCCGCTCTTCCAGGTAGCGGATCCCGGCCGGCAAAGCCCCGGCCCGAAGGACGACGACGAGGTCCTCGGCTTCTTCCGCCGTGAAGCGGCCGCGGATGATGCCGCCGCTCGTCGCCGGGATCTTGTCTTCGACCCGCGGAGCGGAGATGACTCGATTGTCAAGAATGATGGCGATCTGTTTGCCGATGTTATCGCCGGTGACCTTTTCAAACCTGCGTCCTCCCTCAGGGTTGAGGGAAAAGGAGACGGCCGGAGTGTTCCATTCATCTTGGGAGCGGCGGACGGTGCGCAGGTCTTTGCCGGTCACCGTGGCCACGCGCTCGACCAGATAATAGCCTCCTTCGGTTCGTTTGGGATCTCCCCGGACGACTTCGGCGTCCTCGGGGACCGTCCCGCCGAAGGCGCTGAGAAGAGACTCTTCATCCGCGGCCGGACCGGCTTTGACCAGCTTCCATTCGAGAAGAGCCGTCGTCTTGATCAGGTTTTTTACCCGGTCCGGATTGTCCACGCCCGGGAGTTCGATGATGATCCGGTCGCCGGCCATCCCCTGTCTCTGGATCGTCGGCTCGGAGACGCCGAACTGGTCGACGCGGTTGCGGATTGTTTCCAGAGCCTGGTTGACAGCCTGTTCCTTCAGATATTGTTTGACTCCCGCCTTCATGATCAGGGAGGCCGTCTCGCCAATGAATGTGTAATCCCATTCCTGGAAATTCTCGTCCAAGATATTTTTGGACTTGCCTTCCTGCTCGGGAGAAAGACCCTGAATGGAGATTTCGCCGGGCTTGCTGCGGACGATCGTTTTATAAGTGATTTCGCTTTTCTTGAATTGGTCCTGAAGGCGGCTGATTTCCTGATCGGTTTCAATGTTGAGGGCGTCGTCGGTCATGACCTGGAGGACGAGATGGATGCCTCCCTGAAGGTCGAGACCGAGGTTGATTTTTTCTTTTGGCGGGTAAGCGAGATAAAGGGCCAAAAGGGTGACGGCGAGGGTGAGAATGATTTTCCAGCGAAGCCCTTTCTTCATCGTGCCTTTGATCCTGATTCCTATTCTGTTTTCTGCTCGGTCTTCTGAGCTCCCAGGATGACGGCGACAGCGCTTTTGGTGATGTCGATTTTTACATTCGCGGCGACCTTGAGCTCAATCCGATCGGGTTGCACGCCCATCACTGTCCCGAAGATTCCTCCCGAGGTGATGATCCGGTCGCCGGGTTTGAGCTGCTCGACCATGGCCATGTGTTTTTTCTGTCGCTTGCGCTGGGGCAGGATGATCAGGACATAGAAAATGACAAAAATCAGGATAAAAGGAAGAAGCGCCGTGATAAATCCGGCGCTCCCCTGCGCACGGCCCCCGGGGGCGGCCTGGAGTGACATCATGAAGCCGGCTAAACTCATCTTTCGCCTTCCTCTAACTTGGCGCCAATCTGGCGTCTGAATCGAGCGTACGAATTTGATGAGATAGCTTGCCTAATTTTGGCGAAGATGTCAAGATAAAAATTCAGGTTGTGGATGGTGTTGAGCACGGCCGAGGCGATCTCCTGACGTTCGTAGAGATGCCGCAGGTAAGCGCGAGAATAGTGGCGGCAGGTGTAGCAGGCGCAATTCTCGTCGATCGGCCGGAAATCCTGAGCGTACTTTTGGTTCTTAATGACGATTTTTCCCCGCGACGTAAAAAGCGTGCCGGTGCGGGCGTTCCGCGTCGGCAAGACGCAGTCGAAGAAGTCGATGCCGCGGGCAACGGCTTCGAGGATGTCCTCCACATACCCCATGCCCATCAGATAGCGGGGTTTGTCCTCGGGAAGGAGCGAGTCGGCTTTTTCCAGAGTTTCCGTTAACCTGGATTTCGGCTCTCCAAGTCCGAGCCCGCCGAGGGCATAACCGTCGAACCCGATCTCGAGCAGATCTTCGATGCTCTCCTGGCGCAGATCCCATTCCACGCTTCCCTGGGTGATCCCCCAGAGCTGCTGGTTCGTTTCCGCGGCCATAAAAAAATCTTTGGAGCGGCGGGCCCAGGCAGAGGTTGTTTTGACGGCCTCTCGCATTTTCAGCTTGGGTGAAGGGAAGGGGACAAAATAATCCAGAGCCATCATGATATCCGTTCCCAACTTCTGCTGGATGTCGACGACGTCCTCCGGCCGGAGAAAAATTTTTGTTCCGTCGAGGTGAGAGGCGAACCGGACTCCCTCGGGGCTGATCTTGGCCAGCGGGGAAAGACTGTAAATTTGGAATCCACCGCTATCGGAGAGGATCGGCTTGGGCCAGGAGATGAAAGAGTGGATTCCGCCGGCTTTGACGATCGTTTCGAGTCCCGGTCTCAAATACAGGTGATAGGAGTTGACTAAAATGACCTGGGCGCCGAGCTCGTCCACCTGGCTGTGTAGGAGGGCTTTGACCGTTCCTTGGCTGGCCACCGGAGCGAAGGTCGGCGTTTCGATCAAGCCGTGGGGAGTCCGGATTTCACCCGTTCTGGCTCTCGAATCCGGATCGCGAGCGATCAGCCGGAAATTCCGCTTCGTTTTCATGAGCTGAACCTGAAATAGATGACATCCCCGTCGTCGACGATATAGTCCTTTCCTTCGAGACGAATGGCCCCGTGATCCCGGGCGGCCGGCATCGAGCCGAGCTCGAGAAGGCGGTTCCAGGAAATGACCTCGGCTCGGATAAACCCGCGCTCGATGTCGCTGTGAATGGCCCCGGCCGCTTGAACGGCGCTCGTCCCTGCCGGGATCATCCAGGCCTGCACTTCATTTTTTCCTATGGTAAAAAAAGAAATCGACCTGAGGATTTTGGGGAGGGTGCGGAAAAATCGCGCCGAGCTCAATTCCTTGAGTTGATACTCGGCCAAAAAAGCCGCCTGTTCTTCGGGATCGAGCTCGGAGATTTCCGCCTCGATCCGGCCGCAGAAGACCAGAATCGCGGCTTCGAACCGTCCGGCCGGGAGGAATTTTTCCGGCTGTTCGGCCAGAGAGCAGTCCGCTTCGTCGATATTGATGCAATGGAGGATGGGCTTCTGGCTCAGGAAAGAGAAGCTGCGGATGAGTTTTTCTTCGGCCGGGGCAAAGGCAACCGTACGCAAGGATTTTCCCTCCTCGAGCACGCCTCGAATCCGAGTCAGCAGGTCTCTTTCTTTTTCTCCCTCGGGAATTTTGGCCTTGCGCAGGTCCTTCTCCAACCTTTCCAGTCGGGCCGTGATCGAGGCGAGGTCGGCAAGCATCAATTCTTCTTCCATGTAGAC
>CAZNVB010000191.1:0-40407 GCA_964576265.1 uncultured Eubacteriales bacterium
CCTCCAGGCTGATCGTCAAACAGCCGGTGGACCGGTTTTCCCAGAGATGGAAGAAAACTCGAGAGAGAGGCGTCTCTGCCAGGTTACCTCGATCAAAAGATTCATTCATAAGAATAATTTATGTGGGCAAAGGCTTGCTGTCAAATGGAATGGAGAAAAAAGAACTTAGCGGAAAACCTTCATTTGAACGATGGAGAAGAGAAATGACAGCGTGCTCTTGAGAAGCCAAAAGCCGAAGGAAATGACCATCGCCTTTCGGGTTTTTATTCGAAAAGTCTTAGCCAGCCCGAGCCCGAAGATGCCGAAAAGCCAGAGCTGGAAGAAATCCATCTGATTGAGGATGGCATAAGTCGTCGAAGTGACTTCCAGTCCGGGAAAAAATACGGCCGCTCCCGTCGTCGTCTGGAAGACCGATCCTCGGCTCGAAGCGAGGAAAAGCCGGACGGCATTTCCCAGAAGTTTGTCGACGAAATTCGCATGGACCAGCAGCGCGAAGACCTGCCGATAGTTTCCCTGGGTGGATCCGGTTCGACCCAGCCCGAAGATGATCAGGGCGGAAAAAAGAAAGCCGATGAGATAGGTCAGGGGAGCCATGAGAAAAGAGGTCAGCTCGCGGCTCCTGTTTTTGACTCGCTCCACCGCCGTCTGGAATCCCTTTTCACCCCACTTCTCCTTAAGCTTGGCCGCGCTGTCGTTCATCATCTGGAGACTTTCTTGGGTAGTCAGAGGAAAGATCATGTAGCTATAAACGGAAATCAAAATGAGGACAATAATCAGAGCGTCGATCCAAACCGGATGATCGGTAATCCGGCGAAAGGTGTTTCCCGGGTCGAAGAAGGTGCCGACAAGGCGCTGGAAAATGTTCAAAGGTCCTCTCCTTTTCGTCTGTCCCATTCGATTCGCCCGTCGCGTAAGAAGATGATCCGCTGAGTCTGTTCCGCGATATCGCGGTCATGGGTGACGACGATGATCGTATTGCCCTGGCTGTGCAGTCGATGAAAAAGGTTCATGATCTCGGACCCGGTTCGAGAGTCCAGGTTTCCGGTCGGCTCATCGGCCAGCAGGATGGAGGGCTCGTTCACCAGGGCGCGGGCGATGGCCACTCTTTGCCTTTCACCGCCGGAGAGCTCCGAGGGACGGTGGTTCATCCGCGGGGCCATTTCCACCATTTCGAGAGCCCATCGGACGCGCTCTTCCCGGTCTTTTTTTTTCATTCCCTTATAAATCAGCGGCAATTCGACGTTACGGAAGGCGGTCGCCCGCGGCAGGAGGTTGAAGACCTGGAAGACGAACCCGATCTCGCGGTTGCGGATCTGGGCCAGCTCGTTTTCGCTCATGGCGCTGACGAGTTTGCCGCCCAGGAAATACTTGCCGTCGGTTGGGGTGTCCAGGCAACCGAGAAGGTTCATCAGGGTCGATTTTCCGGATCCGGAAGGCCCCATAATGGCCAGAAACTCATTCCTTTCGACAAGGAAGGAGACCCCCCGCAGAGCTTTGACTTCCTGTTTTTCCAGGCGGTAGGTTTTAGTCAGGTTTTCGGCCCTGATCAAGGCGGCGTCGGACTCGTTCATTTTCAGGCTTTTTTCTTTTCTTCCGGCCTGACCAGAACGCCGTCCTTGAGTTCCCGCAGGGCCGAGTACGGGCCGACGGCGATCTCCTGATTTTCCATAAGCCCCGATTGAATCTCGATGTGCAGTCCACCCATGATCCCTTTAGCGACCGCACAGAATTTGGCTCGGCCGTTCTCGATGACATAGACGCCTTCGTCTTCTTTCTTACTCTCCGCCGGGTTCCCTGTTTCTTTCTCCCTAATAACAAGGGCGGCGATCGGGACGGCGAGAACGCCCTTTTTTTCTGCGGTGATGATATCCGCCGAGGCAGAAAGACCGGGTTTCAGCGTCTTCGGCGGGTTATCCAGAGTGATCGTGACCAGGAAATCTCGCGATTCCCGCTGGGCGGTCGCCAGCTTGGAAATCGCCGAGCTGCCGATCTCCGTGACCGAGCCGGTGAGGACCTGATCGGGAAGAGCATCGACCTTCACCTTCGCCTTCTGCCCGAGATGAATGCCGACGACGTCTGTTTCATCGACCTCGACTTCGACCTCCATCTCTGAAAGATCGGCAATCGTCATCAGGATCGTTCCTGGGTTGTTCATCGTTCCGATGACCGCCACCTCGCCCTCTTCGACGCGCAGGCTGGTGATGATGCCGTCGATCGGCGAGCTATAGACGGTCTTGCTAAGGCTGTCGAGCGTGCTTTTCAGGGAGGCCTCGGCCTGTTCGATTTGATGGCGGTAGGCCAGGACCTCGGCTCGAGTGATTTCATACTGGACTTTGGCCGTTTCGAGTTGTTCCTGGGAAATGAGCTGGCTGTCATAGAGCTGTTTCTGTCGTTGATAGTTATTTTCCTCTCGCTTCATCCGGGCTTCGGCCTGAATGAGCTGGGCGCGAATGGCCTGGATCGTGGCCCGATCTCGCTCGGCATTGGCCTCGTATTGGGTCGAATCAAGCTTGAGCAGGAAATCCCCGGCTCGAACTTCCTGGCCTTCGACGACGCCGATTTTGATGATCCGGCCGGGGACATGAGCGCTGATGTTGATGTTCTTTTTCGGTTTGACCTCCCCCGAGGCGGAAACAATCGAAGTCAAATCGCGCTTGGTCACGAGCTCGGTCGTGACCTTGACGGTTTTTTCTCTTTTTGAACGGAGGTTTAACCCGATTACCAGAGCGATGAGGACGACAACGCCGACGATGAAGATGACTTTTTTCTTCCTCGAGCGAGGCCTGGAATTCGACTGATTCTCCTGGGGTTCTTTTTCCATTTTTTTCTTCCAGATGATTCGGTACTTCATACTCCAGCCCATCGAACGACGGCGATCGGCTGAGCCATCATTCTTCCCCTGGCTCTCGCCCAAGGAAAAAGGTCGGCCGAAAGCCTCGCTCTTCTCTCCATAGGAGTTGAGGCCTAATTTTTTTATATCATATAATAATACGCAAAGAAGGGCAAAGGGTTTGTCTCGAACTCCGATAGCTGTTAAGATACAGGGACGATGAACAGGTGGTCGGAATTTCTCTCCCCTGCCCGGGAAGCCGCGTTTCGGGCGGGCCGGATGCTGAAAAGGGGAATGTATGAAAGGAAGGAGGTCTCGTTTAAAGGCGCGGTGGATCTGGTGACCGATTTTGACCGTCGCTCACAGGCGATGATCGTCGATCGACTTTCTTCGGCTTTCCCGGGACACGGTTTCCTGGCGGAAGAGGGTTTGAGCCTCGTCTCGGATTCCGAATTCCGCTGGATCATCGATCCTTTGGACGGGACGACGAATTTTGCCCACCGGCTGCCGATCTTCACTGTCTCGATCGGCCTGGAGCATCAGGGGCGGCTCGTCCTCGGCGTCGTTTATGACCCGATGAGGGAGGAAATGTTTCAGGCAGCCCGAGGCGAGGGGGCATTTCTCGGCCGCCGGAGAATTCATGTCTCGGGAATCCGCAAGCTAAATGAAAGCCTCCTGGCCACGGGCTTTCCCTACGATATCCGCCAGAGCCGGGTCAATAATGTCGTCCATTTCAACCATTTCATCATCAGGGCTCAGGCTGTTCGTCGCTGCGGCTCGGCGGCGATGGATCTTTGCCACCTCGCCTGCGGCCGGTTCGACGGTTTTTGGGAATTGAAGCTCAAGCCCTGGGACATGGCCGCGGGAGCGGTCATTGTCGAGGAAGCCGGAGGGCGGCTTTCGGATTTCGACGGACAGGAATTCAGCCATTTCGGCTCGGAAATGCTGGCTTCCAACGGTCTGATCCATGAGGAGATGATCGAAGTCCTTCGACTCGGGAAGCAGGAAAATCCTGACGCAGATAGAGAGTTCAGATGAGGAGCGCCAGTTTCAAAGCCCGCGGGAGCTCATTTTTCGTGGTTCTTTTTTTGGACGCCATAATCATTGCCTCCCCCGCCAGGGCCTTCTGTTTCGGCCGACAGGTGGCGCGCGGGACGGAGGCGACGCGGCTGGAAGAGGGAAAACCAGCGGTTGTCTTCGTTTCTGGCCGGGTTCCCTGGACGGATGCGGAGATTGAAGTCCTGGCCGGAGAAGAACTCTTTTTTTCGGCCGAAGGGAAGATCTCCTTGCAGAAAGGGAATCCGGAAGCTGAGTGCGGCCCGGAAGGCTGCGATCTCCAGACAGCCAGGCAACCGCTTCCGGATAAGAATCTCGGAGCTCTCATCGGCAAGGTCTTGGTCACGGTGATTGAAACGTTCGATGACAAGACAAAAGAAGAGAAACGCGACGAAGTCGCCTTCGTTTTTTTCATCGGTCAGGAAGGCCGAGTGGAAATGCCGGCCAGAGGGCGCCTCTTTCTCGGGATTAACGACAATGTCATCGGAGACAATGACGGCGAGTTTAAGGTGCTGATCAAGCTGGCCGGGCAAAAGAACGTTCCAGGCTTATGGTCAACCCAATATTGAGGCTTGCCCGGCGGAGTTGTTTTTCCCCAAAAAGCGGTCCATGAAGCGGAGGTTGTACCGGCCGGCGAGGAAATCCGAATCGGAAAGCATGGAAAGATGGAGGGGGAGGTTGGTTTTGATGCCCACGATCGTCGTCATCTCGAGAGCAGCGTGGAGCTTCTGGATGGCCCACGGACGGGAAGGCGCCAGCGAAATGATTTTGGCGATCAGCGAATCATAGTCGGGGGGAATCCTCCAGCCCTGGTAGGCGGCCGAGTCGACGCGGATTCCCTGCCCTCCAGGGAACATGAGAAAATCAATCATCCCGGGAGAGGGGACGAATGTCGTCGGGTCCTCAGCGTTGATCCGGCATTCGATCGCGTGGCCTCTCATCTCCAGATCGTCGGGAAGAGCAAGCCTTTCTCCGGCGGCGGTGCAGATCTGTTCCCTGACCAGGTCGATATTATAGACCATTTCAGTGATCGGGTGCTCGACCTGGATCCGCGTATTCGCTTCCATGAAGAAGAATCTCTCTTTCTCATCGACCAGGAATTCGAATGTCCCGAGGCTTTGGTAGTTAATGTGACGGGCGGCATCCTCGACGGCTTTGATCATTTTTCGGCGCAGTCTCTCATTGACGAACGGGGACGGGGTTTCTTCGATGAGCTTCTGATGCTTTCTCTGAATCGAGCACTCCCTTTCTCCGAGGGCGCGAATATTGCCTTTTTTATCGCCGATGACCTGAATCTCGATGTGCCGAGCCTGGGGCATGTATTTTTCGATATAGATCGAGGGATCTTGGAAGGCCGCCCGGGCCTCTGATTGAGCCAGGGGGAATTGTTCTTCGAGTTGGGCAGGGGAGCGGGCAATGCGCATCCCTTTTCCCCCTCCGCCAGCTGCCGCCTTGAGGATAACCGGATAATCCATTTTCTTGGCGATCTTCTTGGCTTCGGCAATGTCTTCAATGATTTTTTCGCTTCCCGGGATGACCGGCAAACCGGCTTTTTTCATCGCCTGCCGGGCTTCGCTTTTATTGCCCATGAGCTTGATCAAGGAGGAAGGCGGACCAATGAACGTAATTCCCGAGGATTCGCAGATTTCGACGAAGCGAGGGTTTTCCGCGAGGAACCCGTATCCCGGATGGATGGCGTCGGCATTGGTGATGTTTGCGGCACTCAAAATGTTCGGAATATTGAGATAACTGTCCGCGGCCTTTCCCGGGCCGATGCAGATTTTTTCGTCGGCCAGGAGGGTATGCAGAGCCGTGCGGTCGCTTTCCGAAAAGACGGCGACCGTCTTGATCCCTAGTTCCTTGGCCGTCCGGATGATCCTGAGGGCGATTTCTCCCCGGTTGGCGATCAGGATTTTGGAAAACATCAGTCTTCAGGAAACAGGCCGGATAGCGAAGAGCTTCTGGCCGTACTCCACAGGCTTCCCGTTTTCGGCAAAGATCTCTTCAACGACTCCATCGACTTCGGACTCGATCTCATTCATCAATTTCATGGCCTCGATGATGCACAACGTCTGGTTCTTTTTCACCTCGTCGCCGATATCGACAAACGGAGGAGACGTAGGGTCGGGAGCCCGGTAAAACGTCCCGACCATCGGCGAAGTGACATAATGAAGAGAATTGGAGGACGGTTCTCCATCCCCCGGGGCAACGGCCGCCGGTTTTTCCTCGGCTTCGGCCGGCAGTCCGGGGACAAAACTGGCCATTTTCAGGGAATCGGATTTGGTCTCTGCTTGTCGGCAGAGCTTGATCTTTAGGCCCTCGAATTCCAGCTCGAAATGGGTCAAATTCTTTTCTTCCATAAAACTGACAAGCCTGGAGATCTCGTCGTAATCGATCTTCTTGTCCATGATCATGTCCTTCTTAGAAATCAATCGGTCGAACTGTTATCTTCTATTAGCACAAGACTTGGCTTTCGAGGTGTCTATTACCTTACTTGGAACGGACTCGCTTGTCAAGAACCTCAGCAGCTCTGCGATGAAAAGTGTGGCGGATATCAAACGCCGGCAGGGAATCAGCCGGCGGCGGCTGATCATACTCTTTCCTTTTTTGTCGTGGCCACGCTTTTCGTTTTCAAGCCGTCCCTAAGGTTTGAAGCCAGTGTCGAGAAATCCGGAGTTGCTTCGGCAGAACAAATCGCATAAGATGAAGAATCAGCCCGAGAAGCGAGATCAAAATCGATGTTTGAGCAGTTGTCGGATCGCCTGGAAAAGGTGTTGAAATTTCTCCGCGGCGAGGGGAAAGTCACCGAAAAAAACATGGCCGAAGCTCTAAGGATGATTCGCCTGGCCCTTCTCGAGGCGGATGTCAACTACAAAGTCGTCAAGGAGATCATCGAGGCCATCCGGGCCAAAGCACTCAATCAGGAGGTAATGGAGAGTCTGACTCCGGGGCAGCAGGTCATCAAAATCGTCCGGGACGAGCTTGCGGCAATCTTGGGGTCCGAGGCCAAACCCCTCCAATTTTCGAGCCGACCGCCGTCTGTTTATATGCTGGTCGGGCTCCAGGGCTCAGGGAAGACGACGACCTGCGGAAAGCTGGCGAAATGGACCTTCGGCCGACAAAAAAATCCCCTGCTCGTGTCTTTTGACCTGAAAAGACCGGCGGCTCAGGACCAGCTGCGGATGATCTCCCGCCAGCTTCGGGTCCCTTTTTACGAGATGGGTGGGGAAAAGACAGCCGTCCCCAAGGAAGCTCTGAAAGAGCTTTTGGTCTATGCTCGAAGCCGGGGGCTTGACCCGGTGATCGTCGACACGGCCGGTCGTCTTCACATCGACGAGGACCTCATGAACGAGCTCAGGCTGGTTAAGGACAGCCTCGAGCCGGTCGAGGTCCTCTATGTCGGAGATGCCATGACCGGTCAGGACGCTGTCCGGTCGGCCCAAGCATTTGAGGAGAAAGTCGGCCTGACCGGCGTTATTCTGACCAAGCTCGACGGCGATTCCCGAGGCGGCGCGGCCCTGTCGATTGTTCGGGTGACGGGAAAACCGATCAAGTTTGTCGGCACGGGTGAAAAATTCGAAAAACTCGAGGCTTTTCATCCTGACAGGATGGCTTCCCGCATCCTGGGGATGGGAGACATCCTCAGTCTGATTGAGAAGGCTGAACAGGAGGCTGACGCCAAAGAGGCCGAGGAGCTGGTCCGTCGGGCCCGCCGGGATGAATTCAGCCTCGAGGATTTCCGCAAGCAATTGCAGCAGATTCGGAAGATGGGCTCGCTCTCCGGACTTCTGAAGTTGCTCCCGAGAGGCGGAATATTCAAAAACATCGCCGCCGCCGAGATGGATGACCGCCGGATGCTTCACTTCGAGGCGATCATCAACTCGATGACTCCGAAAGAAAGATCCGACCCCAAGATCATCGACGGCCGACGACGGCTGCGCATCGCCCGAGGAAGCGGGAGATCGGTCTTCGAAGTCAACCAGCTGATCAAACAGTTCTTCGAGATGAAGAAGATGATGAAGAAATCCGAGTTCAAGAAAATCATGACCACGATTCCCAGGTCGCGATGAAGCAGCCCGGAGTTCATGGCCCGCGCGGCCGTCTGCCGATGGACAGGGAGAAATGTCCGCCGGGTTGCGCTCGGCGTGAATATTCCCTCAGGAGATTCGCATGAAAAAGTTTTTGCTTTGCCTGGCGATTCTCTCGCTTGCCTCTTTATCCGGGTTCATTCTGTGCTGCCAAAGGGCGGGCCGGGGCCTGGGGCAAGGCCAGAAGCGACTTCAGGTCGAGGTCCGAGTCAATCCGCATCGGGCCAAGGTCGGAGAGACGGTGTCGGTCGAGGCCGTAGTGCAGTCGACGAAAACATCGGTCAGGCCCCATGTCGAAGCCAGTCTGCTTGTTCCTTCAAAAGGAGTGCGGGATCTGCTTCTTAAACCCGGCGGGCGAGAAGAAAAAGGCAAGAGCGCTTTTCTCGGCGAGATCCCGGTCGGAGCCGATTTTCCCGAAGGGCTTTATGTCATCACGGTTGTCGCCTCCGCCGGATCGCAAACCGCAGCCGGAAAGGGATCCTTTTTCCTCGGACGAATCGTCGGCGACTTCATGATCGTCAGCGCTTTTCCGGGACAGGATCTGGAAGAGGACCTCCGCCGCTATTACGAGGATTTTAAGAGCGTCGGCGGGAACATGGTGACGATCCATAATATCATTTCCGGGAAAGCCCTGTATCCCTCGCTTATCTGCGTCGAGGCCGCCGAGTCCGGCTCACAGGACGACAGAGTCGGCCCGGCCCTTCGTCTGGCCAAAGAATACGGACTGGCTTCGTTCATCTCCGTGAGCTGGGATATGACGAGGCCGATGCCCTATTCCGAGTGCCTGGCCAGCACAAAGGAGGTCATGGCCGACCTCTGGAAGCTTTATCAAACCGAGCCTGCTCTGGCAGGTTTTTACAGCTATCAGGAAGGGAGCGGCACCTATCTGGCTTCCCAATTGAGGGAGTTCTCCGCTGCGGCCAAGGCTTTGAACCGGGGACTCCTGACGAGCTGCGCGCCGTATCTCGACGATCCGCTTCTTGCCGGCTATCTGGCGGCGATCGACGACCTGGACATCGTCATCTATCAGGGCGCGGTCATGGCCTCTTACAGGAAGGATAACCGGAAGTGCTTCCCTCTGCGGCGAACAAAAGATTTCACCTCGCTCTCCGCCGGGGCCACAAGGCAAAGGAATAAAATCACGCTTTCCCACGTCGAACTTTTCGGCTATCTGGAAAAACAGTTCGCCGGAGCCTATTTGGCCAGCCGCGAAGATATCTACAGCCAGATTCTCAGCGCGGCGACCTCCAACGGACCGGACGGAATCGTCTTTTTTACCTATCATTACAACATCCACGAACTGGGGAAGAAAATTCCGGAGGTCAAAGAATCAAGGCGCGGGGTTGAAGAAGGCATGAGAGCCTATTCCTTGATTTCCGGAACAGCCGCCACCCGTTCGAGCCGCATGGGAGTGTACATTCCCTACAGCGACTGGTGGGTGGAACGCTGGACGAATTCGATCGTGCCTTCGCTGGATGCGTTCCGTCAGTTGGGGATCAGTCCGGAAATCCTTCCTTTTTTGCCGCCCAAAGGGGAAGACGTGCTTCCTTATTATCCCTATCATTTGAACCGGGAACAGCTCGACTTCCTGCTGCGGAATAAATATGTCCTTGTCCTCAACGATATCGCCGGAATGCAGGATACGGATAGCCTATTGTTGAAAAGCTTCATTGAAAAAGGCGGCGTGGTCCTTCTGTTCGGCCCGTCCATTCCTTACGGCGATCAATTCGATCGAGAAACGCTCTGCGGGGCACGGGAAAACCCGGCCGGATCGCACTCCAGGATGGCCGTTCAGGAGGCGATCGGACCGCGAACTGGAAAAGGATCGCCGATGGGATTTCGGTCCGTTAAAGTCGCTTCTTGGAGTCCGGGCTCAGCCAGGATCATCGCCTCGTTTGAAGACGGAAGCGGCGCCGTCTTGGCGAACGAACTCGGCAAGGGACTCTGCCTGACGGTTTCTCTCAGCCTCAAAGAGATGGTTGAATTCGCCCCCGATTTCCTCCGGGATGTTCTGGATTTTGCCCTGGCCCGACAAGGAGCGGAGAGAGCCTTTGATGTCCTTGGTTCAAGAGAGGAACTGGACCTGGCCGAATCGACTTCCTCCGGCCGCCGCCATCTGGCTGTGGTCAATCATCGGGACGAGCCCTGGGCGGTCACGATCCTGCCGCTTCATCTGCCGCCCGGGCTTCTTTTTGAGCTCCGGGAAGAGCGGACGGGGACCGTTCTCCGCCGAGGTCGAAAGGAGGATTTTTCCGGCTTGAAGCTCGTGATTCCCGGTCGGGATTATATTTTACTAAACTTATCGGAACAGTAATCTTTTAGAGCCGGGAGAGAAGTCTATTCCCGGCTTCGAGGAGGACCGATTCGACGGCCGGGGCGAACCCGAACGTGGCGTAAAATTTGGGAGCGCAGTAGCAAGCATAGTCGTTCGGCGTCCGGAAGGCCTCGCGCGTGGGCAGGTAACCGATGTTTCCGTTGGCGTAGCCGGCCGTCACGAGCGAGGGCCATCTCGCCCGCATTTTGAGACCAAGGCCGCAGAAGACCTCGCCCGGAAGCGCGAGAACTTTCATCCCGCCGATTCCCAGCGCCTGAACAGGGACATTTTTCATCCAGGGCGAGCGGAGAAATGTGGCGTGGTGTTTCTCGACCCTCTTCCGCCAGGCCCGGATGATTTCCGCCGCCCTGGGGAACTCCTTGTTCGCTTCCTTGGCCGTAGCGGTCTCCCGGTCGAGATCTTTCTTCGGAAAGACGTTGAGAGGAAGACGGATTCTCTCCTCCGCCGCTCCCAGCCGGATATCCTTTGAAAAGGCGGCGTATCTCATGGATTTCCGGGCCCGCTCGGCGAGAATCCGGCCGCAGAGGTCATAATCCTCCTTAGTCGCGCCCAGGCGGCGGTTGAGATAGGTGACCGGGTCGATATCGCCGCAGAAGCCTTGAAGAACGAGCGAGCGGTTTCCCGTCTTTTCGATTTCTGTCGCCGCCGCCCCGGGCCAGTCGGCGGAGATGTCTTTAGTGGGTCCGAGAGTCACGGCGTGGCAGGCATAGTTCAGGAGAAAGATGGTCTTTTTTTTCTGCCTGAACATTCCCACCCTGAGCCAGGGGTCGATTTCGGAAAAATCTCCCCGCCGACGGTTGTAGCCGATCGGCTCCACGGCTTCGATATGGAAGCCGAACTCCGCTTCTTCCGCCGTCGATGCAGCCATGGCCGCTGCTTCAAGGACGGCCTCGGGGAGCTTCCGGACATAGGAAAAATTCATCTTTCCCAATCCGGCAAGAGGCTGGGCGGCGGGTCCCGAATGGGTATGGGTACAGGCCAGGAGGACATTCTTCACCGGAGTCCCGTGTTGTCTTGCCGCCAGGCGCCGGATGCGGTCGGAAAAAGCGACCGTCAGGCCGAGAAGGTCGAGGCTGAGGAGAAGAAGGGAGGTTTCCGAATCTCGGAGAAAGAGGGCTCGAGCTTTGAGTTCGTCGCGCACGGCGCGAGCGCGGCGGTCAAGATAGAAGCCGAACCCCGTGAGGTCGGTTCCAAGAGGCGGAGTGATCGTTTTTTCACCGTAACCGGCGCGAAGTTGGCTCATCTTTTCCTCCTCAGACGAAACATCAGGCTGGAAGACCCCCATTTTTTCATTACGGCGGCTGTATTGCAAGATCGGGCAGTCTCAGATAGACTGATAAAGGGAAGGTTCGAAAAATGATTCATCAGCAGAGCGGCGAAGGGGCGATCTCGAGCCTCCGGCGGGCTTCGGTTTGCCCTCTTTTGACGTTCTTGCTGGCTCTTTCCGGTTGCTTCGAGATGAGAATCAAGCAAGACCCTTTCTATGAGTCCTTTTTTGAGAAAACGCAGTTGATTATGACCTCCGAAGAAATGAAGATTTACAAATCGCTGCCGGACGAGCAATCAAAGGCCGAATTCATCAAGGAATTCTGGGAGATCCGCGACCCTGACCCCGGCACCGAAGAAAACGAAGCCCGAATCGAGTTCGCCGAGCGGGTCCGCTATGCCAACCTCTGGTTCGGTTCTTACAACCCGCACCGCGGCCGGGATAGAGGCGAGGATCTTGAGGACCGGACGGGCTGGAGCGAGGATCGAGGCCGGATTTATATCATTCTCGGTCCGCCGGACGTCCTGTGGTATTTTGACGAGCAAGGAGAGTATCCCCGGTTCGACGGGACGAGGGATTTTGTCAGAGCCGAGGATTGGATCGCCGAACAGTGGATCTATGAACGATACCGTTGTTATGTCAATTTTGTCAGACAACCGGGGGGAAGCTGGCACCTGCAAACCCACGATGCCCGCCTGTTTGATGTTCTCGAATGGGCCAAGCTCAACTGGATTACCACGGACTTCAAGGAGGATATTCGGCGAAGATTTCGCTTCCGGGCGTATTTTGAGCCTGGAGGAATCGGCATCAAGGCCCCGCTCGGCCGGGTCAACTTCGACTCTGCTTTTCGGGCCGAGTTCGGTGTCCGGGTCGATATCTATCGCGACCACACCAAGGTGGACGAACTCCGGCGGACGGTGACGATCGAGGAGAGCGAAGAGGACATTGTCTCCGGCAAAAAAAAGAACTTGGAGTTCGTGATCCCTTATAAACCTGCGGGTCCGGGTCGCTATCTATTCGATATCGTCATTGAAGACCGGCTGGCCCCGGTCATCTCAAAATACCGGACTTTCCTCAAACGCCGGTTTTAAGCCGATGCCCCGAGCTCGGCAGAACCCGGAACGGATTGAGAGCCTCAACCCGCGGCCCGCTTCAATTGCTCTTTCATCCGGGCGATGTGGCGGCGAAGCGTTTCTCTTGTCTCGCGAAAGCGGCCGGGGAAGGCTTCGGCAAGCTGATTTTCGACGCTTTCGACCCGGGCGAGGTGGGCGGTCGCAAGACCGCGGGATGAGGGCTCTTCGAGCAGCCGCTCGAATTTTTCGAGCACGGGATTGAAGTCCGTGCCCGTGCGGTCGAAGATCAGCATTCCCGGATAGAGCTCAACGAGGTTCTTCAAGGCCCGCCTTTGAGGCGGCGTGGCGGCGAGCTCGGCGATAGCCTGTCCGATCGAGCGCAGCGGATCATAAGCCGCGGGCCGCAGGGCGTAGTCGGCGCAGGTGAAAAGAGGGATGCGGTTGGCCTCGTTCTGCGGGCAAAGGGGATTGCTCATATAGCCTTCAGCGACTCGAGGGAGATCGGGATCGCGTCCGATCACCGGTCCCAGATGAAGCGTCGGGTGGCGGTCGTTGACAGGATAGTTATCCCAGATGATCAGCCGGTGGCCGACAATCCGGCGGTAAGATTGAGCGCAGGCCGCCGTGATTCGGGGAGTTACGACCCCGTCTCCCGTCCAGAAGACATAGACCTCGGGATCGAGGGTCCTCCCTAAGGCGCCGAGATAGGCTCGGGATTCCGGGGTTTCGCCGCAACCCCAGTAATAAACCGGGCAAAAAACCATCTGAGCCAGCGGAGTTTTTTCGCGCAGCTTTGCCAGGAGCTTGTTGACCAACCGGGCATGGGCATCTCCCAAGACGGATTTATCCAGACCTTCGACGCCGATGTCGTCGTAGCTGACGCTGAACCAGGTCACTCCCAGGCTCTGCATCCAGGCAAAGTGCTGCCAGAGTTTGTCGAAATCCTCGCTGCTCGATAGATCCAGGGGTCGTTCCGAGAAGAGCTGAGGATGAAGAGCGAAACAGAAGGTGATTCCGTTTTCGCGGCAGGCCCGGACGACCATCTCGAATCCTCTTTTCTTGGCCTCGGGGAGCGGCTCCCACCAGGTATTGACAAAGGGATCGAGGCTCGAGAACAGAGAGGTATAGCAATTCATAAGAAAATTCATTTTTGCTTTGACGAGATAGGGGATTTCCGCCAGGTATTGCTCCGGAGTCCAGGCCCAGCCTTTTGTCCCCCTGATTTTGAAGCCGTTTTGATCTTTGTCCGGCTCGGCAGGGGTTTCTCTTGCCTCGGCCTCAAGTTCGACTTCAAATTCGGTGCGGAAATCATGAACTGGAACGAACCTGCGGCCGGCAAAAAAGGCTTCTTCGATTTCCAATCTTTTGCCCCGAATTTCAATCGTATTCAGGCCGCTCCGAACCGAGGCCGCGGGGACGGCCAGGCGCTTGAAGCGCCAGAAATCGGAAGCGAGCCCCAGTCGGCGCCGTAAAACAAGGGATGAATTCAGGCGAATCTCGACCATTGTGCCATTCTTAGGATTTCCGGCTTTTGCCCTGATAAACAGATAGATTGGCTCCTTCGGCCAGGCATCATGGGAGAAACGGGCCGTCCAGGCCTCAGGGTTTGGCTGAGTCCATGAGGTTCTGGGAATCCGGCAAAAAAATTCGGCCGGCGTTCCGGCGCTGGCGGCGCCGATAAAAACAAGCAAAGATAAGGGAAGATGAAATCTTCTCCGCATCGCGATCTCTCCGGACGAAGCTGAATTTCAGGCCTTGAAGTCAAAAACTAACAATTTTGGTCCTGATTGTCAAAAAATTGACGGCTTTTCCGCTGTGATTCCGCCCCCAAGTTGACTTCAGCAACGAAATTCGCTAAGATTGATAATCATTTTGACAAGGATTTGGTTAAAAAATGCTAAGTATTCGCCTCATGCGCTTTGGATCGAAGAAAAGGCCGTCCTATCGGATCGTAGTCATGGATTCGCGCTTACCCAGACAGGGCAAGGCCAAAGACGTGATCGGAACCTACAACCCCCTCCGCGATCCGGCGGCTTATGAAGTGGATGTCGATAAGGCCAAAGCCTGGCTGGCCAAGGGGGCCCGACCTTCGCAAACCGTTCAGTCTCTCTTAGATAAGGCGTTCAAATCGCGAAGCATATCTAACCCAACTTAGAAGCAAGGAGGTCACCGTGAAGGAACTCGTAGAATTGATCGCCAAATCCCTCGTTGACAACCCGGAAAAGGTGCAGGTTTCTCAGCTGGAAGGGGAGCAGACCACGATCCTGGAATTGAAGGTCGCTCCCGAGGATCTGGGAAAGGTGATCGGCAAGCAGGGGAGGACAGCGCGGGCGATTCGCATTATTCTGGGCGCTGCCGGAATGAAGCTCAAGCGGAGATTCAACCTCGAAATTATCGAAAAAGGGTAGTTGATAAAAGTTGGCCGGGTCCTGAGAAGTCAAGGAAAAAGCGGAGAGCTCAAACTCCGATTTGACGAGCCGGCGGGAATCGAGATTTCCCGGCTGAGCACCCTGTCCATCGGAAGAGAGGGGGACGTCAAGACATTCCGTGTGGAAGCGCTGATTTCCCGCGGTCGGGATTATCAGGTCAAGCTCGCCGGCGTGGATGATCTGGCCGCGGCCTCATCTCTCGCGGGACAGGAGATTTTCCTGGCCGAGGACGAGTTTCGGCCGCTCGAGGAGGGCCAATTCTACGTTTTTCAGTTGATGGGCTGCCTGGTCATGGATGCGAAAAGAGAAAAAATCGGCCCGGTCGTGGACATCATTCCCGCAGGAGGAACGGAGATCCTGGTTGTCGACCGACAGGGGAAAGAGATCCTCATCCCTTTTCACGCTTCGCTTTGTCCCCGGGTGGATATCGCAGCCAGGGAGATCACCGTCGATCTGCCGGACGGATTGCTGGATTTGAATGAGATTTGACATTATCACGATTTTCCCCCAGATGTTCAGGGGAGTATTCTCGGGCGGAATCATCAAAAAAGCGATGGAAAAAGGTCGGCTGGAGATCAAAATTCACGATCTTCGCAATTATACCAGGGATAAACACAGGCAGGTCGATGACCGTCCCTATGGGGGAGGCGAGGGAATGGTTTTCATGCCCGGCCCCCTGTTTGAGGCCGTTGAGGCGATCAAAGAGGGCGATAAAAGCCGCGTTTTTCTCCTTTCCCCGCAGGGTCGAAGGCTGAATTCTTCCCTGGCGGAAGAGCTCTCCCGCGTGGATCAGATCATTCTTATCTGCGGCCGCTACGAGGGGGTGGATGAGCGGGTCAGCCAGTATCTTGTCGACGGCGAGATCTCCATCGGCGATTATGTCCTCAGCGGCGGCGAGCCGGCGGCCTGGGTGATTGTCGATGCCGTCTCCCGGTTTATTCCGGGGGTCGTCGGCAAGGACGCCTCGGTGCGCAAAGATTCGTTTTTTTATGGCCTCCTGGATTATCCCCATTACACCCGGCCGCGGGATTATCGGGGGCTGAAAGTCCCCCGGGTGCTTTTCTCGGGCGATCATGCTAAAATTGAGGCCTGGCGTCGGAAAAAGGCTCTGGAGAAGACATCCGCTTTGAGGCCCGATCTTCTCCAGGCAAAAAAATTATCGATTGAGGATCGGATCCTCCTGGCGGCAATTTTGCGGAAAGGAAAAAACGATGAACCTGATGGAATTGGCGGAAGCCAAGGATCGTAAGACGGATCTCACTCCGTTTGATGTCGGGGACACGGTCAAAGTCCATGTCATCATCCGGGAAGGGGATAAAGAGCGAATCCAGGTGTTCAAGGGCGATGTCATCGCCAAACGAGGCAAGGGGCTTGGCGCAACCTTCACCGTTCGCAAAATCTCCTTCGGCGTCGGAGTGGAAAGAATCTTTCCTCTGCATTCCAAGTCGATCAAAAGCGTGGAAGTCGTCAAAAAAGGCCGAGTCCGGAGAGCCAAGCTTTATTACCTTCGCCAATTGAAAGGCAAAGCCGCCAAGCTGAAAGAAATTCGTTAGTCGGGAAATTGGCCAGTTTCGAGATCGAACGTCGGGTCTTGGAGCGCGGTTATTCGCGCCTGGCTGGCCTCGACGAGGCGGGACGGGGAGCCCTCTTCGGACCGGTCGTTGCCGCCGCCGTCATTTTGCCGATGAGCTGGATTCGACTTCCTGTTCGGGGATGGATGAGCGAGGTCAACGATTCCAAGCTCCTCGATCCAGCGAAACGGAAGAACCTGGCCCGAAGAATTGCGGCCGAAGCTGAGGCCGTAGCCGTGGGAATAGCCACCCATGTGGAGGTCGATCAGAAAAATGTCTATTGGGCCGCGCTCGAAGCCATGCAGAGAGCCGTCCATAACCTTGAACTCAAGCCCGATTTTCTGCTGGTCGACGGCTTCGCCTCAAAAGAGCCGCTCTTTCCCTTTCCGGCCTTGTGCCTTTGCGGGGGAGACCGGAGATGCTTATCCATCGCCGCGGCTTCGATCGTAGCCAAGGTCGTCCGGGATGAGATCGTCATCCAGATGGCGGACGTTTTCAGCGGCTACGAGCTGGCGAAAAATAAGGGATACGGAACCAGGGAGCACTATCGGGCGCTCCAGGAAATTGGCCCGACACGACTTCATCGCCGAAGCTTTTGTCTGAGCAAGGAGGGGGCAGCGGCATGAACGAGAGAATCGACCGGGCGCGGATTCTCGAGATGGCCGAACGGCAGGTCAAAGCCGGCCGGATTGAAGAGGCGATCTCCGAGTATAAGAAGCTTGCGTCCGGAGAGGGAGCCGATCCCGGAGTCAACAATATCATCGGAGATTTGTACGTTCAACTCGGCCGGAACGATGAGGCCATCAAAGCCTTTCAAGTCTTCGCCGCTCATCTTGAATCGAAGGGCTCCTATTCTCAGGCTCTGGCCATTTATAAGAAGATCACCAAGCTCGACCCGGAAAATGTCATTATCATCGTCCGGATGGCCGATTTGTTAAGTTCGCAAGGTTTTATTCCTGAGGCGAAGAGAGAATATCTCCGAGCGGAGCAAAGGCTGAGGCGCGAGAAGCGGACGAAGGAGCTGATTTTCCTGTACGATAAATTGATCAAGCTAGAGCGGGATAATGTCAATTTCAAGATCAACTTGGCCGAGCTGTTCCGTCAGGAAGGATTTATCGAAGAGGCGGTCGCTCAGCTGAATGAGGCCGCCGAAATCTATTTGAGGCAGAATGAACCGCATGAAGCCGAGAAGATCATCGAGCAAATCCGTTGGCTCAAGCCGGAGGACAAAAGGGCTCTTTCCAACCTCATCGATGTCCTCCGCAAGACCAACCGGAGGCCCTATGCGATCGAACTCGTCCGTGATGCTTTGGCTAAAGAGGAGGGGGATCTCCACTTTCGCACCCTGCTCGGGACCTTGTATTTCGAAGAGCAGGACCTCGATCGAGCAGAAGAAATTTTTACCGCCATCGTCACCGAGAATCCGTTCGAAGCGAGAGCGAGAATCAAACTGGGAAAAATTTATGTTCTCCAGAACCGCCAGGCCATGGCCTTTGAGCTTTTCAGCCCGCTCATCGCCAGTCTGATCAAAAAAGGGAAGGAGGACAAGGCCATCGGACTTTTGGGGATCGTCCTGAGCGCCGAGCCGCTCCACCTTCCGGCTCTGGAAAAGCTGGCCGGGATCTATCGATCCCGCAAGGAGCTCGATCATCTGGAAGTCACCATGCGGTTGATTCTCGAAGAGGCCAGAAAAAAGAATCTGACGGAAAAAATGTTCGTCGCTCTGGCCGAACTCCTTGAGCTCCGTCCCAAAGACGAAGAATTGGTCAGGGAATACAGGATCCTTCGCCGGGAGCTCGGATTCATCGACGAGAAGACGGGCGAAGAGGATATGCTGGCTGCCTTTGAGGCCGAGGAGGCGGATATCGATTTTCTCCTGACCAAGGCCGACCTTTACATCAGCCAGGGGTTGATCCGTAATGCCCGTCGGATCCTGGAGAATTTGAGCCTTCGCTTTCCGCACTCCTCCAAGATCGAAAAGAAAATATCCGCTCTGGATAGAGTCAAGGCCCGGATCGGACCTGAAGAAATCCGGGACCGCGTGGGCAAGGTTCAAGAAATCGAGACAAAGATCGAAGCGACGCCGGAACTGGCCAAAACATTTCTCTCCATGATGGAAGATGGGGAGAAAACGGAAACGAGGATCACCGCCGCCGAAATTTTCGCCGACACGGAAATTCTTCCTTTCCCCGGCGAAGAGACGGAGCAGAAAAGATATTATGACCTCGGTGGAAAGGTGGAGGAAGAGCTGGGACTGCTTCAGAAAATTTTCCTCCAGCAGATGCGGGGAGACGTATCCATCCTGGAAAAAGATCTGAGTGAGATTGTCCGGGAATTCCGCGATCAGGTGAAGCAAAAGATCGACGCCCGAGATTTTGAAACCCGCTTCCATCTTGGTTTGGCCTATCTCGAGCAGGGGCTTTTCGAAGAGGCGATCGAAGAGTTCCTGCTGGCTTCAGAAGATCCGGGCCGAACGCTGGAATGTTACAGCATTATCAGCAAAGCCTACCGGCAAAAAGGAGAATTCGACCAAGCTCTGAGATGGCTTGAGGAGTGTCTCAAGCTGGCGGCCGAGGGAACAGAAGAATATTTTGCCCTTTGCTATGAACAGGCGCTTCTTCTCGAGGAGCAGGGCGATCGGTCCGGAGCTTTGGGAATCTACCAGAAAATCCGGGATTGGAATCCCAAGTACAGGGAAGTCCGGCAAAAGGTTTCCAGCCTCAGCTGACGATTTTCCCGGAAATGATCAGGATCAGTCCCTTATCCCCGCCGTCGATTTTGGAAACGCCGACCACCGTCTTTTCCCCCGGCCTTAAGCTGAAGCTGCTTTCCAAGACCCTCGTCCAGGTCCATTGCACCGGTTCGACCGGCTTGAGCATCGGTTCTTTTTTATTCAGTCGGGCCTCCACTTGAATCAGGTCTCCCTTTTCGTCTTTGATGTGCTTCGGCCGGAGATCGAGCTTCAGGTCGGCGTTTCGGCCCATGATCAGCCCGGAGGTCTCCCGGTCGATCGCCCGGATAAAGGCCGTATCCAGCAGGTTGAACGATTTGTAGTTCAGGAGGCGTTTTAATTCCTTGACCACGGGGTCGTCTTTGATCGAGTCGTCCGCTTTCGTCTCGGCGGCGCTCGAGCCGAGGAGGAGCTGAACGGTGAACAAAACGTCGGCCGGCTTGACGTCGTATTCTCGGACGGCGGAAAGAATCTTTTCCACATTTTCCGGATAATCGCTGACGCCGATGAGCCCGGAAGACGGATTCGGAATCATCCGTCCCTCGCGGCTGAGAAAAGTGTAGAGGACATTGAGAATTTCGTTGTCCTTGATGTAATTGAGCTTGATGATTTCCTGCCGCATTTTGGGCGTCGCCCCCTCGGTTTCCGGCTTGACCTGAGCCGACCCGAGGTTGAAGATCAAGACCAAGCCGGCCACGAAGGCCGCATATCCCGTCCTCAGATTTTTCATTCCCCTTCCTCCCACTGAAAATTTTTCTTCAAGTACCAGTAGATCCGGAGTCCGGACTCCGGAGAAATGAGAGTCATGGAGATCATCTCCTGGTCTTCGTGAAATTCCTCTGCCAGAGGAACTTTGCTTCCCGCGAGAAACGGGATGGATTCCCGCCGTAGGCCCAAGAAGTGCGAGGCGGCAAGTCCGATCAAGAGAAGTCCTGCCCCGGCCGAAGCCCAGACGAGCCGCCTTTTCGGGAATGTCTTCGCGGGCTGAGTTTCTGGCTTCCCGGAGGTGGCGAGCCTGAGCGCCGCCCGCCATTCGGCGTCTTGCCAGTCGCGTTCTTCTTCCCGCGCCGCAGCCCTCAGCCTGGCCAGGGCAGCCTTGAAATCGCCGGACATTTTCTGTTTTTTCATCTTCGGCTCTCCAGAAGATGAGGATAGTCTTTTTCGATCTTGGCCCTGATTTTTTTTCGGGCGGAAGAGAGACGGACCCGGACCGAAAGGGAAGAAATGCCGAGCGCCCGGGCGGTTTCCCGGACATTTAACTCTTCGAGGTCGCGCAGCAGAAAAACTTCTTTCTCTCTCGGGCTCAGCTCCTCCAAGCAGGCTATGATCTGAGATCTTGTCTCGGTCTGGAGTCGGCTTTCCAGCGGATTGTCGGACGAGATCGGACTTGCGACCTGCTGCAACTTCTCCGCCGGAACCGAACGGGCAAGCGATCGACGCCAAACATTCATCAAGATTTGGAGCAGCCAGGTCTTGAAACTTCGCTCCGGATCGAACGATCGGAGATAGCGGAAGGCCCGAAGAAGAGTCTCCTGGGAGATCTCCTTGGCGTCTTCCCAATTTCGACTCAATTTGTAGGCCATGTTGAGGAGAAGCTTGCGGTAGGGAGTGACCAGAGGGTCGAACGCTTCGCTGTTTCCCCGGAGCACTTCTTCGACCAACCGGCTCTCCCTTTCATCCATCTCACAATTAAGTATATCGAGATTGGCCAAAAAATGTTAGGAGGTCGATTTTTGGGGGAGATGATCAAAAGGGAAATCCCCCTGTCTTAAAGGAACGGATAAGGAAGACAACCAGGAGCCAGGAAAACGATCGATCGCGGTCTCGAAAGGCGCAGGAGGAGGACGCCGAGGGCTCTTAGAAACCGGTCGTCAGCCCCAAAGCCAGACGTCCGTGGCTTCCGTAAGGGCTGTCGAAAACCCAGGTGAATTCCGCTCCAGCCCTGATGTTCCGGCGGAGAAGGCGGCCGAGATGGAAGGTGGCCGACGAGTAATCCAGCGTCTCGATTTCCGAATCCACCCAGTTGAGCAGGCCTGTCAGATACCAGCGGCTGTCATCCCCTTGAGGAAGATAAATGACTTCAGCAAAACCGCCCCGAGTTTTCACGGACTCGGGGGGAAGGAGTTCGGCGGCGAGGAAGTTCGGATTCCCGTCCCGGCGTTCGATATATTGCAGATTGACTTCCATTGGAGAGGCCGAGACAGTTGCATCCGCCCCCAGAAACCAGAGGGAATTGCCGACGGCGTTTTTGGCCTCTTTGCCCAAGTAGCCGAAACCTCCCAGCCGGAGATTCTCTCCCAGATCCTGGGAAAGGCGGATAACGAAATTTTTGTATTTATCCGAATCGAAATTCCGCAGAGGATTGGCCTCGCCGATACCCGTGCCGTTGAGGATTTCGACGGTGAAATCCGTGCCCGATGGGAGGCCATAGGTGAACATGACTCCGCGGTCATAGGTCAGGTTGATTCTGGAATCGCCGACCTTGGTTCGGTAGATCTGGTAATCCTCGAAGGTCAGGCGCAACTCTCTTTTAAACAAGGGATCCGAGACCTGAAACTGGCCGATGTAAAAATCGAGGTCCGAACCGAATAAATTATTGAACATCAAGAACGCATCCTCGATGCCGGCCACTTCTCCCCTCTCGGAGAAGAAAAAATAGAAATAATAGGCGATGTTCTTGGCGATTTCACCGCCGGAGAGAAGCTTGAGGAGGTAGGGAGAGGTGAAATCCAGCTGTTTGGAGTTTGAGTTGTTGGAAGTGAAGAAGCCTTCCAAGCGGAGGGCCAGGGGAATCTCCCGGAGAAGGGAAAGGAAGTTGTCTCCGGTATCGACATAGTAACGGGGCGCCTCCTTGTCCTTGATGACGAATCCGTTGCCGGCGAATTCTTCGCCGTAGTCTTTGAGCTTGGGAAAGGGTGCATGGCAGGTCTTGCAGGTCATCTGGTACTTGCGGGCGAAAGCGGGAATCGCCTGGAGTCGGACGACGGAGAGTTGACTGAGGACAGCCAAACAGGCCAGGAGGAGGATCGTTTTTTTCATTTTTAACCTCACTGAAGGACGGTGATCGTCGTCGAGTGCTCGTTGACCTTGATGATTTCGGCTTCCTCGGCCGGAACGCCCAGAAAGTCGGCCACGGGCTTGACGAGCTTTTGGTAATTCAGAACGGCCGTGACCTTGAGGGGGCCGGGCGCAATGTCGAAGGGGAGAATGAACGTGCACGTTTCGAGTTTGGTCTCGCGGGGGCCGATCCGGTAATCGGCGCCGAACGATTTGGTGTTCCATTGCTGGATGGTCATCCGACCCTGGGGGTCGAAATAAGCCATCCGGAAAATGCGGTCGCCGATGGGGATGCCGTCCCTCTGGACCCCGGGGAAATTCGCCTCGCCTAAAGCGATCCCCATGTCTTGGTAGGCCAGAACATCGGCGCCGATCGTGTATTCTTCGCCGGGGAATCCCTTTTTATCTACGAGAAGATGATAAGTCTTGCCTTTGGCGTCCACCGCTTCCACATGCATCCAGACGATTCGGTCCTCGACCGAACCCGTGGGGAACATATGGCCCGTCTTTTGGTTGAACAGGGCGATGGTGAATTTGACTTTTTCGCCAGGCTCAACCTCGCGGATATCGGGATGGATCCGCAGCTCAATCGTCCCTTTGACTTTGCCCGGATCGTGGGCGCCGTGGAAGAGATGCTGACGCGCGTCGGAGTAGATATTGCCCATAGACGCCGTCTTCCCTTGGGCGTAGGTCATATGGCAATCTTGGCATTTCACGCCTTGGGCAGCGTAGGGGCCCTCCTTCCATTCGAGCTGGGTGGCCTTGACCCAGGCCCCGTAGGGGCTTTTCTCGTTGTGACAGGTGCCGCAGAATTCGGCGCTGCCCAAGAATTCCGATTTCTTCAGGTTATGCTCCGGTGAGTTTTTCCCTTCCCGGGGACCGTATTTCGTTTTTCCCGGTTCGGAGATCCAGTTGAAGTTGAATGGAGTGTCGCCGGCGAAGCCGATCACCGTGTGGCACAGCTCGCAGGAGACGGATTCGTTGGCCCGGCTATTGGCGGAGGGCCGGGGAGGAGGGACATCGCCGGCCAGGAAGGCGATCGGGGCGTGGCAGCCGTTGCAGCCGGCCTTGACGCCGGCGACCATCGCGTCTTTCTCCGCATGCGGAACGGCCAGCTTGAAGTATTCGATTTCGTCCCAATGATGAGTGTACGCCTGGGACATCATGGCCTGTTTCCATTGTTGATAAAAATCCGTATGGCAGGAAGTGCCGCAGAACTGGGGAGTCTGGTAATCATCGTATTTCCGGCTGCCCAAGGCGTCGTCGCCGGCCTTGATGGCCTGCTGGGGGGAGAGGCCGAGAAAGAGTCCGGCCAGAAAAACAAACCCGATTATCGGAATCCATGATTTATTCATCGACCTTCCTTTCCTGGAGGAATGATCTTGGCGAGCCGACTTCTCTTGGCCCGCTAGCTCTCGCCCGGGACCGTTCCCGTTTGATCATTCATTATATCGTTTTTCGGGGAAATCTCGCAATCCGATCGGGCCAGAAGATGATGGGGCCTGGTTTTTCGGCGCCTTTTTTGTCATAATACAAAAAAAGGATGAAATGAAAAGATCTTCTTTTTTGGTTTGGCTTTTTACCGGATTCGTTGCGTCTTTCGCCTCGGCTCAGCCCATTCAGGAAGAAAGCCTGGTCGTCAACGTTGAAGTCCCGGTTCGAGTCTTCCGGGGCTCCGAATTTGTCGATCACCTGACGGCGGCCGATTTCGAAATTTTTGAGGACGGAGTCCGGCAAAAAATCGAGGCCGTTTACCTGATCAAGAAGAGAACGATCGAACGCCGTGAGGAAGAAAGGATGTTTCGGCCTGAGACCGCGAGGAATTTCTTCTTTCTTTTTGAGATTTCGGAATATGTCCCGAAGATCGACGAAGCGCTGGCTTATTTTATTAACGATGTCCTCGCTCCCGGCGACAATATCATTTTGGTTACGCCGCTGAAAACTTATCGGATGTTGAGCCAGGCCATCGCGGCGAAGCGAAAGGAGGATCTCCTGGCACAATTCCAGGGCATCCTGCGCCGAGATACCAGCCTGGGGAGATCCGAGTTCCGGAATATCGTCCAGGAGCTCGAGCGATTGGCCCGGGCCCTTTCCCAGATGATTGCCGGCAACCCGTCGGTTTCCACGCCTGAAACTCCCTTGCGCATGGATCGCCTGACAAGTCCGGAAAACGAGGGTCGGACGATCGATGATCTCCTTCAAAGATACTCAACGCTGTTAAGCCAACTCGATAGTCTCCGGGCGCTCGACCCGCAATCCGTCGTCGATTTTGCCTCGTACCTGAAGGGAGTCGAAGGCCAGAAAAACGTCTTTTTGTTCTATCAAAGGGAGTTTATCCCGAAAATCGACCCGAAAGTTCTCTATCAATACATGGAGCTTTATCAGGACCGTCCGGACCTTCAGCAGCGGATCCTGGATCTCTTCGAATTTTATAAGCGCGAACTGACCTTTGATCCCGAGATTATGAGAAAGGCCTTCGCCGACTCGGCGGTCTCGATTCATTTCCTCTTCTTGACGCTGCCGCCGGAGGACGTTCCGGGGATTCGCCTCGATGAAGAGTCGGACGATGTATACTCGGTTTTTCGCGAGATCTCACGGGCCTCGGGCGGGTTCATTGAGAGTTCGGCCAACCCGCTGCGGTTGATGAGAAGCGCCATCGAGGCCGCCGATAATTATTACCTGATCTATTATTCGCCGCAGAAATACGTCCGGGACGGCTCATTCAAAGAGATTCGGGTTCGAGTCCGTGATCCCGGCTTGAGGCTCGTCCATCGGCTCGGCTATTACGCCCGATAAAGACCCATTCGACGCCACCTCTGTCCGGCCTCTTCGGAGACATCATCGACCTTCCCCTTTGATTAGCTAAGGGGGTGAGGGGTTTCGATCTCATCCAATAAAATTTCCTCCCCAAATTGCCTTTCCTAAAATCGGGATCTTTGCAATAAGCATCCGCGGATGCTTCCCCCCGGGGGGGTTGAATTGGACGTTTTCGTTCAATCTGAGAAAAAGACTGCCGTCCGGTCGTTCAATTCGATGTGGACACTTCAGTCAAAAATCTCGAGCTGTTTTCGCTTCGATTTCTCAAAATGCTCAGCGAGGAACTTCCTTCGGACCGTGCCTCGATCGTTTATTTGGACGACCGAGGGAAGTCCTTGTTTGAAATCGTCTGGCCGCAACCGGCCGGTTCGGTCGAGGACGTTGCCAAGGATATCGTCCGCCAGGCAATCGAGGAACAGAGACCCCTTCTGGCCAGTCGGCAGTTGCGGTTTTCGGAGACAGGCGCTCAAAAGAGCGCTCTTGCCGAAGTCAGCTTGCTCTGCCTCCCCTTGGGCTCGCTCGAAGGACCGAGGGGAGCCATTTGTCTCTGTCGGGACGGGGAGCTCGAGCCCTATTCCTGCCAGGATCTGGAATTCCTCGTTTTCCTTTCTCCCGCCCTCCAGAGAGCTGTGGCCGGTTCCGGGGAGACAGATCCCTCCGACCGTTCGGATTCCGCGGAGGGAAAAGCCGTCGATCCCATTATCGGCACGAGCCCCGCTTCGGCTTCTATTCGGGAGTTGATCGAGCGTTTTAAGGACCTCTCCTCACCCGTTTTCATTTACGGAGAAAGCGGGACCGGGAAAGACGTCGTCGCCCGCGCCATCCATGAAAGAGGGGCGAGGCGAACCGGGCCTTTCATTGCCGTCAATTGTGTCGCCATTCCGGAACTTCTTCTGGAGAGCGAGCTTTTCGGCCATTCCCGAGGATCCTTTACGGGGGCGCTTCGCGACAAGCTCGGGCTGATCGAGGCCGCCGATCGAGGGACATTTTTTCTCGATGAAATCGGCGACCTGCCCTTGCCCTTGCAGGCGAAACTTCTCCGGCTGTTGGAAGAGCGGGAAATCCGGCGGATCGGTGAGACTCGAACCCGCCGAGTTGATGTCCGGTTCATCAGCGCGACGAATAAAAATTTGGAAAAAGAGATTGAGCAGGGGAAGTTTCGCCTGGATCTTTACTACCGCCTCCGCATTCTGACGATCGAAATTCCCCCTCTGCGGGAGAGAAAAGAAGACCTTCTTCTTCTGATCAACCATTTTGTTTCTCGCTACGCGAAAGAGATGGGAAAAGACCGGATCTATGTCACGCCTCAAACGACGGAGCTTTTGATCAGCTACTCCTGGCCGGGAAACATCCGGGAATTGCAGAACGAGATTCAACGGGCTCTGGTCCTGGCAGGAGAGGAGAACTTGCTCCGGCCTGAACATCTCTCCTCCAAGCTCAATCCCGGGGCCGAGACGTCTTCGCCGCGCTCCTACAGCTATTTCCAGGCCAAAGCGGAGTTCGAAAAGCGATTCCTGCGGCAGGCTTTAGACCGCTTTGGGCATAACAAGGCCCGCACGGCAGCGGAGATCGGGCTGACCAGGCAAGGGCTTTTTAAGTTATTGAAAAAATATGAATTAGGGAATAAGAAGGGCCGCCTTTCGGGCTGAGAATCTGAGGCCTTCCGGCCTCTGTTGCCTTGGATCGGGATCCAATAAGGTCGAAGCGTCTTTTCCTCCGAGCGATTTTCTGCTACATTGAATCCATCATGAGCCAGAGCGAAAAGAAAGGCCGAATTTTTGATCTCGTCTGCCCTTGCTGCCATTCCCTTCTCTGGGTGGATGAGCTCAGTCGGGAGGTCGTCAAGTCGGAGAAGCAGGCGGCGAAGACAAAAGGAAGTCTGGACGAGCTGCTGGAAAAAGAAAAGAAACGACGGGAAGAATTCGAGCAAAAGTTTGAGGCCACGACCGAGCTGGAGAAGCGAAAGAAGGAAAAAGCCGCTGCCTTATTCGAGAAAGCGCTGGGGAAGACGGACCAAGACGATTAGCTGCCGATCTGGGTTTCATCTTCCCGGATTTTCGGGGCCATCGATAATCCCGCATAACCGTATGCTCCGAGGATCATAATCGCTGCCCAATTGGCGATGGCCCAGGGCAGATAGCTCAGCACGGGAACGCCGAGCGCGCCGGTGATATAGACTCCGGCCATACTCCAGGGAACAAGGGGGACGATGATTCCGCCGCACTCATCGATGATCCGGGAGAGATTCTTGGCGGCCAGGTTTTTCTTCTTGTAGGCCTCTTTAAGAAGGTCGCCGGGGATGATGACCGCGAGATAGGAACTGCCGGTGACGATCGCGGTGAGAACACAGGAGCCGATGGTTACGGCGACCAGGCTGCCGACTCTTTTGGCCACTTTCATAATCCGGTCAAGAATCACCGCCAGCATGCCGGTTTTTTGCATGATGCCGCCGAAGCTGAAAGCCGTGAAGGCGACAAGCTGGGTTTCCATCATGCTCATCAGGCCGCCTCGAGAGAGCAGATTGTCCACGACTCCGACTCCGGTCCGGGCCGGATAGCCCGAATTGACGGCTTGAGCGATCCGGACGATCGTCTCCTGCTGAAAAATGATCGCCAGGAGAGCGGCAAGGAGCGAGGAGAGGAGCATGCCGGGGATGGTCGGGCGCTTGGTATAAGCCATGTAGAAAACGACGAGCAATGGCAAGAGAAGAAGGACGTGGAAGCGGAAATTCTTTTCGAGCGTTTCCAGGATCAGAGTCAGATCGGGGGAGGAAATCGTCTGCCCCGAGAAGCGGAGCCCGAGAAAGAAATAAACCGTCAGACCGATCAGCCACCCCGGCGCCGCCGACCAGATCATATGCTTGATGTGGTCGAAAAGATTGGCCCCGGCGGTCACGGCGGCAAGGTTTGGGATGTCCGAGAAAGGGGACATCTTGTCGCCGAAGTAGGCCCCGGCCACGACGGCGCCGGCCGCCAGTCCAAGCGGGATACCCATCCCCATGGCGATTCCGATGAAGGCGACTCCCACCGTTCCGATGGTGCCCCAAGACGTGCCGGCCGCCAGAGCCGTGATGCTCGTTACAAGACAGGCGGTCACAAGGAAAAATTTCGGCGAGATGAGCTTGAGTCCGTAATAAATGATCATCGGAATCGTGCCGCTGGCCATCCAGGATCCGATGAGGATGCCGACGCAGAGCATGATCAGGATTGCCGGCATGGCTCGGTGGATGCTGTCGATGATTCCCTGCTGCATTTCTTCCCAGCGGAATCGCAGCCACATTCCCAGACACCCGGTCAGAAATGCGGCGGCCACGAGAAGGACCTGCGGCCGGATTTTATAGACGCCATAGCCGACGGCGAGGAGCAAGCCCATGGCGACGATCGGCAGCAGAGCCAGGCCGAAGGGAGGGACTCTTCTTTCGGGATTCCTGTCCTCTTTCGGGTTCATCTTGAGTCCCTGCTCCGGTCTCTTCGGGTTCGATCACTCAAGGCTCATTCCTCTTGATCTTGGTTGAACGTTCCTTTGGCCAGAAGTTTTCCTTCAGCCATCATCCACCGCCCGCGGGCCATGACATCCCTGAGCTCGAACCGGGAATCAAAAAAGATAAGGTCGGCATCGCCGCCGACCTTAATCCTGCCTTTTGCTGGCAACTGATAGAGCGTCGCGGCATTCGTCGAGAACAGCCGAGCGCCTTCTTCGACGGAGATGGCCCGGCGGCGCAGAAGACCCGTCAACGAGCGGAGAAGGCTTTTCTGACCGGCGATTGTCAGGCCGACTAAGTTGCCCTTGGAATCGAAAACCGGCAGGCTGCCGTTGCTGTCCGAGCTCACGGTGATCCGGTCGAGCGGGACTCTTCTTCGGCGCGAGATCCGGATCGCTTCTTCGATGCCGAGCTCAAGGCTATGGTTCTCCGGTTCCTCTCCGGCCGTGAGATCAAAGGCCCCTCCAGCCAGGGCGAACCGCACCGCTTCCGCAAACAGCTCCCGGTTTCTATTGACATGGGTGGGGATCACCTGGGAGGGCGGAATTTCCGTCTCCCGGATCAGCCGAAAGACCATATCGAGCCGGCCGACGCCGTCGCCCAGATGAAGGTGCAGGATTCCGGCTTTCCCTCCGAGCAGGCCGCCGACCCGGCATTCCGCGGCCAACCGGGCGAATTCGTCAAACGTCGGCTGCGAAGACCGGTGGTCGGAGATGGCGATTTCTCCAGCTCCGATGACCTTGTCGATGAGGACAAGGTCGGACCGGACACTTCCGGTGAGGGTCTGAGGCGGAATTTCATAAGACCCGGAGAAAATAAAGGCCGTAATGCCCTCGGTTTCAAGGCCGCGGGCCTTGGCCAGGAGCGATGTCATATGACGGGTGATTCCGTCCGTTCCCAGGCAGCCGATGACCGTCGTGACCCCGCTCCGAACGATATCCTCAATCCGGATTTCCGGCGCCCGGGTGGAAGGTCCGCCCTCGCCGCCTCCCCCGATGAGATGGACATGGGGATCGATGAGGCCGGGAAGAATCGTTTTCCCAGACGCATCCTGCGAATCATAAGGTATCCCTCTGATCTTGATCGCGCCCGGCTCGGCGACGGCGACGATCTTTTCTCCGGCGATAAGGAGATCTTTTTTCCCGGCGGGATCCGGCCCGTAAAGATTCCCGTTCTTGATCAGAGTGAGCATCGTCGCCTCCGGCGTTCCGAGGGAAGATTAGGTTATCACTTCTGGCGGCGGAAAGACAAGAAGAGGGATTCAGCGAGGCCTTTTCCAATTCGGGACCGTTGATTTGAGAGGCGGCGGCTGCTCCGAGATGAGTCGCAAAAACAGGACGCAGCCCAGCGGCAGCGATTCCGCAGGGCGTTTTACTTTTGCGGAGAATTTTGCTATAGAAAAAACGATCGAAAAGATGGAGTCCTTCGAACAGGAGTATCGGCGGGTCGAGCCGACCCTTCAGAAGTGGATCTCCTTTCTTCTCTTTAAAAAGAAAATCCGGGTTCTGGGACTTCAAAATTGGGTCAAAGAAGGCCCGAATATCGTCGTCGGGAATCACTGCGGTGCGTTCAAGGATGTGGCTATTCTTTTGCGCATCGCGCCGCGGATGATTTTCTTTACGGCGAACAAAGAAATCTTCACCCCCGAGAATTTCAACCGCTTGATCCTCAAACATTTCAAGCGGCACCTCAAAGATTTCGGCCCGATCCTCTACATGCTGCTCAGGCCGCTCCGGAATTCTCTCGTCCGATTTGTCTCGGGCCACATCACCCGAGTGGGCACGATTCCCGTCGACCTCAACGGCAGCCGGCGGGAGGCGCTGAGCCGCTGTCAGGAATACCTAAGAAAGGGGAGGGCAATCATTACTCTTCAGGGACGAGGCCGAGTCCGGCCGCACGATCCTCATCCTTATGTCAGCCCTTTCAAACGCGGGCCGGCCATTCTGGCCAATAACCTTTATCATGAAAACGGCATTTCCGTGCCCATCACCCCGCTGGCTCTCTTCGGCACCCAGCTGCCGTGGATTGTTCCGGCGACGATCGGAGTGAATATCGGCGAGCCGATGTTTATCCAGGATTACCTGAAGGACGATTTCAGTCAGACGATTGAAAATTTCAGAAACGCCCTGGAAGACCGGGTCAAAGCCTTGTTTCTCGAATTGATCCGGAAATAACGGGCAAATCGTCCTTTTTAGAGAATTGTTCTTCCTCGCGCCCGGCCATCGAATTTTCCTTTTCCCCGTCCGACCAAATTCTATGAAAACTATAAAATCGATAAAAATAATAGAGACTGAGCCGCCGGCAAGCCCTATTCCGTGCGCTCGAATCGGGAGAGGATGTCGGAGTTGACCTTCATGAACAGATCATAGTTCATGGTGACCTCTTCCTGTTCCCGGAGTCTATCAAGAAAGGCCTGGAGGAAACGGTTTTTCTTGGCCTCAAGAAACTTTTCTCGTTCGCTCTCGATCGTCTTGTCGAATTCCTCTCGGCTGGCGTCTTTTCTCTCCAGCACGCGGAGAAGGGCGTACCCTTCGGAATATTCGATCGGCGGGCTGATTTCATTGGGAGGCAAACGAAAGGCCAGATCGTCGATCGTCGGATTCTCTCCGATGACGGCCAGGTATTGCTCTCTTTTATGTTCTTTGATGATCTGGTATTCGAGCCCCAGCTTCGAAGCGGCCTCTTCCCAGTTTTTCCCTTGAAGCTCGGAGCGGGCCTGCTCGATCCTCGCTTTGGCACGCTCCTTTTTTCTGGCGAGCTCGAAATCTTTCTCGACCTCTTCTCTCACCTCCTCGAGCCTGGCCGGCCGGGGAGGTTCGATCTTCTGGAGCTCGACCAGGCCGGTGCCGGTGAAGGTGGCGATCGGCAGGGAGACTTCCTTCTCTTTCAGGCCGAAAAGAGCCTGGCTGATCGAGCCGGAAGGGTCGAAGTCCTCCAATGCTTGACCCGATTTGAGCAGGCCGGTGCTCTTGACCTTGAGGCCGGCTTTCTGGGCGGCGACATCGAGGCTTTTCTCCCGTCGGGCGGCTTTTTCCAGCCGGGAGATTCTTTCCCCGGCCAGGTCTCTGGCTTTCTGGTCCTCGATGATTCCTCGGATCCGTGGCTTGACCTCCTCGAGGGGTTGGATTTTTTCCGGCTCCTTGGCGGTGACTTTGAGAATCGCGTTTCCGTCCGGCCTTTCAATGCTTGCGGAGACTTCCCCCGGGTTCAAGTTTTCGATCGCTCCTTTTTCCCGGGCGGAAAGGGTTCGCCAGTCGTCGTATCCCCAATCGCCCCCGTCTTTAGCTCTTTCGTCGCCGGAGTATTCCCTGGCTAGGGCGGCAAAATCCTCGCCCTTGGAGATTCGGTCGAGAAGAGCTTGAGTTTCCCCGTCCAGAACCTCCTTTGTCTTGCCGGCAAAAGCCAGAAGAATCCGGCTGACTCGGATTCTTGCCGGCACCTTGAACTGGCTGAGATTGTCTTTGTAGTATTTCTCGATTTCGGAATCGGCGACCTGGATCTCTTTCCTGACATCCTCATTCAACAGAAAAACATACACCCCCTCCCGGCGCTCCGGGAGCTCATAGCGGTTCTGGTTTTGGTTGAAGTAAGCCTGGATTTCATCCGCCGTGGCGGCGGGAAGATCGGTGATCTTGCTCTCGGCGAGCAACACATATTCGATTCTCGCGCTCTCGGTCTGCTTTTTGTAGCTTTCCCAGAGCTCTTCGGGGGTGACGGCGATTCCGGCCGTAAGGAGCCGGATGAGCTTATTGAGGACGATTTCCCTTTTCAGGCCGCTTTCGAATTCCGCCAGCGAGGTCCGATTGTAGTCGAGGATGCGTCGGTATTCCTCGAAGCCGATGAATTTACCATCCCTCTGGAAGAGGGAGATGATTCTCTCCCGGATCTCCTCATTCGAGGCCGTGATCCCCATCTCCTGGGCTTTCTTTTCCAGGAGTTTCTGCTGGATCATCTGTTCGAGGACCTGCTGCGGAATGTTGAGCTGCTGGATGAACTGCTTGTTCAATTCCTTAAATTCCCTCTGCAGGGCTTCAAGCCTCTGCCGCAGAGTCTGGTAATAGTCGTCGATCAGAATTCGGTCGCCGCCGACCCTGGCGATGGTCTCGCTCCGGGATTTTTCTCCCAGCCGGCCGGCGCCGCCCCAGACAGCGAAAATGGCGATGACGAAGGTGGCAATGACGATCCAGAGCGTCGGGGCGAGAGATTTGACGTTTTTTCTCATGGTTTTTAGCATGGCTTCACCTCAATTCTCGGCCGATAGATTTCGACCGGCCGATGTTCACGTCTCTTTCATCAAATTTCGAGCAATAACCAGGCGCTGAATTTCCGAAGTCCCTTCATAGATGGTCATCACTCGGGCGTCGCGATAGAGGCGCTCGATCTCATATTCTTTGGAATAGCCGTATCCGCCGTGGATCTGAAGGGCGAGATAGGCGATCTTGTTGGCTGCCTCGGTAGCGAAGAGCTTGGCCATCGCCGCCTCTTTGGAATAGCTCAGTCCGCGGTCATAATAATTTGCCGCCTTGTAGGTCAAGAGCCGCGAGGCTTCGGCCAGAGTGGCGATATCGGCGATCATGACCTGGATGGCCTGGAATTCGGAAATTTTTTTGCCGAAGGCCTCGCGCTGCTTCGCATACCGAACAGCCAGCTCGAGCGCTTGTTGCGAGAGACCGACGGCCTGGGCGGCGATCCCGATTCGGCTGCCGTCGAGTCCGTGCAGGGCGACGGCCGCACCTCGTCCTTCGCCACCGAGGAGGTTCTCGGCCGGAACCCGGCAGTCCTCCAGGGAGATTTCGGCGGTGACCGAGGAATGAAGCCCCATCTTCTCTTCGATGCGGGCGACCCGGAACCCGGGAAAATCCTTTTCCACGATGAAGGCGCTCAGCTTGGCCGATTCCGCCTCGCCTCCCGTCTTGGCAATGATGATCAAGGCGTCGGCCTCCGACCCGGTGGAGACCCAAGCCTTCGTGCCGTTGAGAATATACTCAGAGCCGGATCGGACGGCCCGGGTTTTGAGGCCTGTCGCGTCCGACCCGGCGCCCGGCTCCGTCAAGGCGAAAGCTCCGAGGATCTCCCCCCGGGCGGCGGGAGGCAAATATTTCTTCTTCTGTTCCGTCGTGCCGAAGTCGAGGATGGAGTTGCAGAAAAGAGACGCGTGTACGCTGGTGATCAGACAGACGGTCGGCGAAACCCGACTCAATTCTTCCAGGGCGATGATCAATGTCAGATAGTCGGTGCGCGTTCCTCCGTACTCGGCCGGAACCGTCATTCCGAGGAATCCAAGCTCGGCCATCCGACGGACGATCTCGGTTGGGAAAGCATGCCGACTTTCGTAGTCGGCGATCTTCGGTCCGATCTCATTCCGGGCGAAATCCCGGACGAGCTGTAAAAGCAAGCGCTGGTCTTCGTTGAGGTCGAAATTCATCTTGGTTTCTTCTTGGAGGAGCCGCCCTTTTCTTTGTCGAAAAGGGGCCGAAGCTGGCTGTAAACGCTGTTCAGATCTTCCACCATCACCCGGGTCCGGCCGACCAGGGGCATGAAATTTGAGTCTCCCTGCCAGCGGGGAATGACGTGGAGGTGATAATGGTGGACAACCCCGGCTCCCGCACTCCGTCCGAGATTCAGGCCGACATTGAAACCCTGGGGGCGATACCGTTTCTTCAAGACGCGGAGCGAGAGCTTGAGCAGTTCGGTGAGCTCGTCGCTCGCCTCCTTCGGGGTTCTTTCCAAAGACGCAGTATGTCGATAGGGCGCGATCATCAGGTGGCCCGGATTGTAGGGAAATTTATTCAGAATGACAAAGTTGAATTTTCCTCGATAGAGGATATAGGTCGCTCCGTCGTCAGAAGATCTTAGGGCCCGGCAGAAAATGCAGCCGCGCATCCGGAAGACCGCCTTGACGTAATCCCCTCGCCAGGGGGCCGAAAGATATTCCATTATTTATTGATCATCTCCTTGAGAAGCTTGCTCGGTTTGAAATAGAGGACCTTCTTGGGCGGGACTTTGACCAGGGCCCCGGTTCTCGGATTGCGGCCGGCGCGGGAAGTCCTTTTGCGGAAGCGAAAACTGCCGAACCCCCGGATTTCGATTTCCTCCCCCTTGAGAATGGCCTCTTTAATCGACTGGAAAAAGAGGTTGACCCCCTCTTCGGCTTCTTGCTTGGAGATGTCCAATTCCCGAGCAATTTTGCTGATCAGGTCGGCCTTAATCATGTTTTCCCTCCTTTTCTTCGCTCCCTCTTTTTGGCGGACGGATTTTCTTGAACTTATCGGCCATGAGATCGCCGAGCGTCAGCCGGTCATCCTGGCTGCGAACGAACTTCTGGTACTCCAACTTCTGGATTTCCAGCTGGGCGAGCCGGAAGCTGAGCGAGATCTTTTTTTCCTTGGAGTTCAGCTTGATGATTTTGGCGACCCGCTCTTCGCCCACTGAAAAATCCTGGGCCGGGTTTTCGATTTTTCTTTCATCCAGCTCGGAAAGGAAGACGACGCCTTCAATCCCGGGCGTGATCTCGACGAAGACGCCGAAATCGGCAATCCGGACGATCCGAACTTTGACCAGATCCCCGACCTTGTGGCGAGAAAAGAAATCCTCCCAGATGTCGCCGGCGAGCTGCTTGATGCCCAAAGAAACCTTTTGCTTCTCGACGTCGATGTTCAGGATGACGGCTTCGACCTCCTGGCCGACGGCCAGCCGCAACGAAGGATGCTTGACTTTTTCCCAGGAAATGTCCGAGACATGGATCAGACCCTCGATCCCCGGCTCGACTTCCACAAAAGCCCCGAAGTCGGTGAGGCTGGTGATTTTTCCCTTGATTCTGGAACCGGGAGCGTATTTTTGTCTCAGGAGCTCAAGCGGATGAGGAGTCGATTGCTTGAGTCCCAGCGAGATCCGCTTGGTCTCCGGGTTGATATCCAGGATGGCGACCACGACCTCCTCGCCGAGAGAAAGGATTTTCTTGGGATGGATCATTTTCCGCGACCAGGTCAGGTCGGAAATATGCACCAGCCCTTCGATTCCTTTTTCGAGCTCGACGAAAGCTCCGAAATCCGTCAGGCTGACGACTTTGCCTTTGACCTTTTGACCGACGGCATACCTCTGGAGGATGTTTTTCCAGGGGTCTTCGGTCAGCTGTTTATAGCCGAGGGAAATTTTTTCCTCTTTCTCGTTGAAATCGAGAACGACGGCCTCGACTTCCTGGCCGACCTGAAAGAGCTCCGAAGGATGACCGATTTTCCCCCAGGACATATCCGATACGTGAAGCAGGCCTTCGATCCCGCCAAGGTCGATGAAGACCCCGAAGTTCGTTACCGATTTCACCTGACCCTTGATTTTTTCGCCTTTGACCAGCCGGCTGAAGACACGCCTTTTTTTCTTTTCCCGCTCGTCTTGGAGGAAAAGCCTGCGGGAGAGAACGGCGTTTTCACTTTTCCGGTCGAACTTGATAACTTTGAACTTGAATGTCTGCCCGACGAGCTCTTCCGGTTTGCGAACGGCCTTGACGTCGGCATGGCTGTCGGGCAGGAAGGCGCTGATCCCGACGTCGACATCGTAGCCCGTCTTGCCCTTCGCCATCACCTTGCCCGTCACCCAACCTTTGGTGGTGTAAGCTTTTTCCAACTGATCCAGGGCGCGCAGGACATCGGCTCTCTTCTTGGAAAGGATGAGATATCCCTCGCGGTCGGTCTTTTCCAGAATGGCTTCGATTTCTTCCCCCGGCCGAATTTTTTTTGCTTCGGCCTCGGAGATCTCCTCCAGCGGAATCATCCCCTCCGATTTGAAACCGATATCGACGAGCACTCCAGACGGCGTGACCTTGATCACTTTTCCCCGGATGATTTTCCCCGGGGTGATTTCCTTGGTGCTGAACTGGTACTTGTCGAGGAGATGCTCATAGTCTTCCATGGTCATTTTTTCGTCTTTGTCGGCGTGTTTTTTTAGCTCTGCCATTGGACCGTTGTCTCCCTTTGAGAATAATGTTCGATGCAGCGTTGAATTTTCGCCACGGCTTCCGAGATGGCCTCGGGCGGGGTGGAGGCTCCGCCGGAAATGCCGATTCGTTTCGATCCCCGGAGCAACTGGGGAGTGATCTCCGAGGCGTTTTCGATAAGATGCGTGTTCGCCAGAACCCGCTTGGAGATCTGATATAACTGGGCCGTATTGGAGCTTTTTTTCCCGCCGACGACGAAGAGCGTATCCACCCGAGATGCGAGGTCAGAGGTGGATTTCTGCCGGCTTCGGGTGAAGCGGCAGATCGTGTTATAGACCCGAAGCTCTTCCGTCTTCTCGATCAGGACGGCGACGACCCGGCCGAAGCGAAAAACATCCTGGGTCGATTGAGCCAGGACGGCCCGTCTTTTTTTCTGGGGCAGTTTGCCGGCTTGGGCTTCGTTTTCAATGACTCGGCCGCGGCCGCGGCTGTAGCCGAGCAATCCCTTGATTTCCGGATGACGGGGATCGCCGACGATGATGACGTCTTCGCCGCTTTTCGCCAGTCGGGCGACGAGGTCCTGAATTTTTTTGACGATCGGGCAGGTGGCGTCGACAACCTGAACTCTCTTGTTCTTGAGGAGGCGGTAAACATCCGGCGCGACGCCATGACTCCGAATAATCACCGTTCCGCCCGAAATCGATTCCGGATGTTCGACCGAGTGGACGCCTCTGGCTTCCAGGTCGGCGATGGTCCGAGGGTTGTGGATGAGTTCGCCCAAAGTCAAGACCGGGCCTTCGGTTCGGCGCCTTGTCTGGAGAGCCATCTGCATGGCACGACGGACACCGTAGCAAAAGCCTGAGTTCCGGGCGACGATGATTTCCATGCGATCCGGCAAAAACGATGCCTTATCCTATCCAAACAGGCGGCGTTTGTCAATGCTAAGTGTAGGCAGAACCGCCATTTAGCCGAGCTTCGAAGGATGGACGAGGATTCCGTTTGGGGTTTGAAGAAGCGGAGAATCGGCGGCTCGGCTTTGGCCGCTCGTCGGGCAGGTATGAAAGGACGACGCTGTTTGATTCAGGGCCTTAATCCGACGAATGAAGGAAGGCGCCGACTCCTCTTTCCCGAACCTCTTCAGCTTCTGGGAGACCCTCGATTTCGATTGCCCTGTCAGGTTCGAGCTCGGAAAAGCTCGAGACGAGCGCCCGCAGGGCTGCGAGATGGCGAGCGACTCGGTGAGCCAGGGGGATGCCCTCTTTGCCGTAGGGGACGAAAAGCCAGCCGAGCTTGGAGGCCTTTTCGTAGAACTTATCGCGGCCGTCCACGATGAGAGAGGATGATGGCCTGCCCTTGAGGCGGCCGTGCGAGGCGTTCGGGGTTTCAAGGAGGACGGCCCGGATTCCGGCGTGGTCGCCCCACTCTCGATGAGTCAGTCCGCGCAAGTTGGGCGGCGAAGCCTCGAGGCGGATTTCGTATCCCTCCGATTGAAGCTCCATCATCGCCATGGCCGCAAGCTCGGCACTGTTTTCGTGGAATACGATGGCGTTGATCACCGGATACTCGGGGGCCGACTCGTGAAGGTCGATGCCGAAGTCGATTTCTTCCCGGCGGATCAGCTCCATAATGGAAAAAGCGACTCTTTCCGTCAAAGATCCGTTCGGCCGGCCGGGGTAACAACGATTAAGATTTCTGGCTTCGTTTCCGGCGAGCTTCTGGCCGGCGGGATTTATGTAGATGGCCGGATCAGGCCACTGATCGACGGGATTGGTCAGCCTGGAGCCCAGCCGGAAGGCTCTCGACCCGGTCGGGGTGGGAACATAGAATCGCTGGGGATTTCCCTCCTGGGGATCGCTGTGGCTAAAACCGCTCGCGTTCGCCCGGGGAATGATCAAGATCGTCCCGCGTTCGACGCGGATGTTCTCGACGAGCAGAACAGCCGTGACAAAGCCGGCCGGCTCGTTGGGATGAGTGCCGCCGATGATGAGGAGATTTCCTCCGGGCTTGTTCCCCTTAAAAATAAAGACGTCCGTATCTCCTTGGGTTTTTCGGATGGGAAGAAAATATTCGCTGAGCCTCTTTTGCTCGCGGAGGCCGGGGCTGGGATAAATCCTTTCCGCCCGGTGCATGCGGATAAAACTGCGGCCGGAGAGAAAGCTGAGGACGAAAGCGAAGATCAGGCAGGCCAAAGCGTGGAGCGGCCGGGCCTGATCTCCTCTGGTGCTCATTTGATGAGGCAGAGTCGGAGCAGAAGAAGAACGAGAACGAGGACGGCCGAAAGCTGGTCCTGGAATTTTTTGGAGCGAAAAATAAGCCAGACGAAATGGACGCTCAGATAGAGGACGATGAGAAGATAAAAGAATCGCATGGCCGTTAAAAAAGCTTATCCAAAACGGGCGTGAGGATCAAGACGCCGACGCCTGCCGCGAGCTGGAGAAGAACCGGGATAAGGCAGAAGCGCACGACCCGGAAAAAATTTTTTTCTTCGATCACCTGGGCGGCGAACCGTCCCGAGATGGCGGCCGGCGGGACAAGATCGCCCAAGGCGGCGATCGTCGATAAGGCGGCCGAGGTCAGGAGGGCGTTTCGTTCGACCAGAGCCAGGATGTAGGGGATGCCGAGGATGGAAGCTGAGCCGAAGGTGGAAACTCCGCCGAACGCGGGCAGGCTGAGAGCGATCCCGAAGTAAAGGAGAAGAGAGGGAAGCGACAGGATCGACATTACGGCGAATCCCCGCGCTCCGCTTAACGTCATGACCTGAAGAAACATTCCTACTCCGACCAGGATCGCCAGAATGGGCAAGGCCTCCTCGACCGCCTTTTGCGTCATCCGAAGAATGTGGAGGCGGCGGCCGGAGACGACGGCGACAAAACTCGCGACGATGAAAACCCCGGGAATGCCGAAGTCGGGAAATTTTCCGGCGCTTAAGCCGGGGGCGGCCATCAAAAGGATCAAGGCAAGAAAAGGCAAATACTGACGAAAACGGTATCGAGTCGGCAGAGACGGCGGCAGGATCGATTCCATTTCTTCCCGGTTGATCATTCGGATATCTCGATAAGCGATGACAAGCGGAATGACGACAGCCAGGGGAAGGACGATCAGGAGGAGGGGCAGGGTGACGCCGACGTAGGGCATATCGACCCCGGCGCCCATGATCATGATCAGGATATTGACAGGAGGCGCGACCATTCCGAGAATTCCACCCATGGCAATCAAGGCGCCGGTTTTCAGCCGGGGCAGCCCGAGTTTCATCATCACTGGAGCGATCAGGGGACCGGAGCTGAGGATGGCGGCGGTCGAAGATCCGGTGAGCATTCCGGGAAACATTAGAATCAGCATGATGACGAGAAGCAGAAGGATTTTGCTGCGGTAGAATGTCTTGAGCAGGGAAGCGACGACCGTGTCGAGGATGCCGCCTGCTTCAAGAGCTTTGATGAACAGCGTCGCCGTAAGGATGATCAGAATCACGTCGAAGTAGCCGAAGGCGCCCTCGAAGAGATGTCGCAGACTGATTCCTTCACCGGCGAGCAGGGAGCCGGCCACGGCGGCCAGAGCAAGAGCGAGGCCGACACGAAGTCTGACGGCCATGGCCAGAAGAACAAAGACGGCCACCATCAAGAAAAAGATCAGGGATTCAGGCATTTATTGAAAAGCGTTCTTTAGAGGGGGAAGAGCGTCGAGGGTTTTTTCGACTTCGACGAGCGGAATGTTCTTCGTCTGGCAAAGTCGGGTAAAAATACCG
>CAZNVB010000192.1:0-11723 GCA_964576265.1 uncultured Eubacteriales bacterium
AGCCAAAACTGATGCCTCTCGGTGTCGGCCTGCTCCTGGCCGCATTTCCGCTGGCGCCGCTCCGCGGCCAGCCGTGCATCGAATGCCACAAGAAAACGACGCCGAACATCGTCAGCGACTGGCAGGCAAGCAAGCACAGCCAGAACGACGTCGATTGCGCGGTCTGCCACGGCGAAAAGCATCAATCCGCCGCCGATTACGAAGCCGCCCGGATTCCCACTCCTGAGACTTGTGCCCCATGCCACGAGAACAAGGTCGATCAATTCAAAAAAGGCAAACACGCCCTCGCCTGGACGGCGATGAAAGCCATGCCCACCGCCCATGCTCAGCCGGTCGCGCTGATGGAAGGGATGAAGGGCTGCGGAGGCTGCCACAAAATCGGTCTCAAGTCCGAGACCGACATCCGAGACCTTCAGAAAGCGGGAGCGGGGTTCGGCCGCGCTTCTTGCGACGCCTGCCACACCCGCCACATTTTCTCGGTCACCGAGGCCCGCCAGCCGCAGGCCTGCCAGACATGCCATATGGGGTTCGATCATCCCCAATGGGAGATGTACTCCGCCTCCAAGCACGGTGTCCGGTTTCTTTTGAAACAGAACAGGACTCTTCCCGAGACGGTGGCTGCGCCCTCGTGCCAGACATGCCACATGGTGGGAGGAAACCATGAGGTCCGGACGGCCTGGGGATTCCTGGCCGTGCGGCTTCCCATGCCTGAGGATAAGAAATGGGCGGCCGACCGGGTCACTATCCTCCAGGGATTGGGCGTGCTTGATCCCTCAGGAAATCCCACCGCGAGGCTGGAAGCGGTCAAAGCCGCGGACATCGCCCGGCTGACCCAGGAATCCTGGCAAAAAGAGCGGGACAAGATGATCAAGACCTGCAACCAGTGTCACAGCGTGAATTTCGCCAGAGCCGAGCTGGCCAAAGGCGATGACATGATCCGCGAAGCGGACCACCTCATGGCGGAGGCCATCCGGATCGTCGCCGACCTCTACAAAGAAGGCGTCCTGGCCAGGCCGGCGAATTCCGCCCATTCTTTCCCCGATCTCCTGACTTTCCACGATGCGCCGACCGAAATCGAGCAGGAGCTGTTCGTCATGTTCCTCGAGCACCGGATGCGCTCTTTTCAGGGAACCTTTCATGCCAACCCGGACTATGCGCTCTGGTACGGCTGGAGCGAGATGAAGCGGTCGCTGAAAAAAGTCGAGACCATGGCTGCCGAGATGCGGAAATCTCGCCAATAGAAAACGCCGCGGCGGCCAAGGATCCCATGGCGATATGATCGACCGTCATTGAAGGCTCCAGGAAACTAAAAATGAAGGCTCTGCTCAGGTTCTTCACATCCGTCAGGGTAGCCATCACCCTGCTGATCGTTCTCATCTGCGTCTCCATCCTCGGAACACTCATTCCCCAGGATCGCAGCCCTCAGGAATACCTTATTCGCTATGGGCAGATCAGCGGCCTGCTCCAGCGCCTTCAGTTCACCCGGCTTTATCATTCCCTTTGGTTCATCCTGCTTCTGGCGCTCTTCGGACTCAATATCGCCGTCTGTACGATCGAGCGGCTGCCTGCCAAGCTCCGGCGCGCTATGCGGCCGAGGTTCGAAACCAAGTCGAAGAATCTCCTGGCGCTGAAAATCAGGGATCGCTTTGCATGCGCTTTCGGCCTCGCCGAAGCGAAAGAAGCTACCAAAAGGGAGTTGAAGCGCCGTCACTACCGCTTGCGGATGGAGGAAGAGGAGGGACGGGTCGCCCTTACCGCCCGCAAACGCGTGCTCGGCCTCTTTGGTTCCGACGTGGTCCACGTCGGCCTGCTCATCATTCTGGCCGGGGGGATCATCAGCGGGCTGGGCGGTCGCCGCTCCAACCTGACCCTTCTTGAAAACCAAACCCTTCCTGTGCCGGAAGCCGGTTTTTCCATCCGCCTGGACAAATTTACGACCGAACTCTATCCGGACGGAAATATCAAGGATTGGAAAAGCGCTTTGAGCGTGATCGAGGATGGCCGACCTGTCCGACAGAAGACCATCGAGGTGAATCATCCCCTCAGTCACCGCGGATTCGTCTTCTACCAGAGCGGCTACGGCTGGGACTGGAAGGATCCCACTCTCGAGATCTGGGTAAAAAAGAAAAGCGATTCTGCGAACCTCCACAAACTTCTGCTCCGCCCGGGAGAAGCGGCGACCCTGGAAGGGGAAAACCTGGAGGTCAGGGCCGTCCGTTTCCTGCCCGATTTCGTCCTCGGCGACGAGAATCAGCCGACGACTCGCTCAACCGAGCCGAACAACCCGGCTGCATTTATCGAAGGGCGACAGGGAGAGGAGACGATCTTTTCCGGCTGGGTCTTTGCCAAGTTCCCTGATTTCAGCCGGATGCATTCCGCTAAGGGAACCGACCTTTCCGTTGAGCTCAAGAACATCGAAGCGCCCCAGTACTCGGTTATTCAGGTCGCCAAGGACCCGGGCGTGGAATGGATCTGGATCGGCTGCGGCCTCCTGATGGTCGGCCTCTTCTTGGCTTTCTACTGGCCGACCCGGGAGATCCGGTTTATCCTCGATCCCGGCCATGGAAAAACCGAGATCGCGGCCGGAGGGATTTCCGCCAAGAATCGGGAAACCTTCGAGGCCGAGTTCAAAGAGATCATCGCTTCGCTGAGGAAACTAAAATGAACGAATCCACTCTCTTCGCCGCCGCTTTCGTCCTTTATGCTCTGGCTGCGTTTCTTTATCTGGCCTATCTTTTCTCCAAAAGGGTAAAGCCGGCAGCAACCGGCTTTGGGGCGGCTTCGCTCGGCCTTTTCGTTCACACCGCGGCTCTGATTCTGCGGACCGTAGAGAGCCGCCATGCCCCCTTCACCAATATGTATGAATCGCTCTCCTTCCTATCCTGGGCGACTGTTATGGCCTACGTCATCGTCGAGCGGAAATACAAAGTGCGGCCGGCCGGTCCCTACGTGATGCTCATCGTCATCGGTTTGATGGCCCTGGCTTCGTCCCCCTTGATGCCCAAGGACGCCACGCCCCTCGTGCCGGCCCTCCAGAGCTACTGGCTCTGGCTTCATGTCTCGGTGACGCTCCTCGGGGAAGCCTTTTTTGCCATTGCCTTTGTCACCAGCCTGATGTATCTCCGGGCGCAAGCCAGCGAAAACAAGGGCCGGTCGTCCAAGTCCGGGCTCACGGCCGAGAGGCTCGACTCGATCAGCTACCGGGCCGTCGCCGTCGGATTCCCCCTCTTCACCCTGGGCGGCCTCGTCTTCGGCATGGTCTGGGCTCATAAGGCATGGGGGGCTTACTGGAGCTGGGATCCGAAGGAAGTCTGGAGCTTGATCACCTGGTTCGTTTTTGCCCTCTACCTTCATACCCGAATCGTTATGGGCTGGAAAGGACGGCGTTCAGCGGCCATCGCCATTATCGGCTTTCTCGCGGCCCTGTTCACCTACTTCGGCGTCAATTATCTCCTGGCCGGCCTCCATTCTTATGCCTGATCCGATAATCCCTGGATTCGGAATAAACAGGGAGATCGGAATCTGGGATTGAAGGTCATGCCCAGAATCCTCTTCCCGCGTTCTCATGACCTCCTTCATGGGGAAGAGAATTTTTCCGAGGGAACGGGCTGGAGGGAAAAATTCTCGGGGCGGCTTGCAGGGGGGAGAGGTGAAAAAACCGCGGAAGAAAAAGCTTTTCATCGCTCTGGGCTTGTGTGCTTTCGTCCTCCTTCTCTTCGCGGGAACGGCCGAGTACACATCGCATTCCAAGTTCTGTTCCGTCTGCCACTACATGAAGCCGTTCTATCAAAGCTGGCAGGAATCGGCCCATTCCGGGATCGAGTGCAGCGAGTGCCATTATCCGCCCGGACTACTGCTATAAATGCCATTTCGAACGGGACCGCCTCGAACGCTACGGTGACACCGACTTGATGCGCTCCACCCATATTTCGGCTCATAAAATCGAATGCAACCAGTGCCATCTGGACATTCAACACAAAATCGTCAAGGATATCGAAACCATCGCCGACTGCCGCACATGTCATAGGAATTTTCATCAGGCCCAGAAGATCCTGTATGCCGGAGAAGGAGGGCATGGGGTCGGTCGTGCCCGTCCCAACGTCATGATGGAGAGGGGACCGAGCTGTAAGGGCTGCCACATGTTCCACGAGGAAGCGGGCGGCAAGCTGATCCGGAGCGATACGCTGGTCTCCCGCCGGCAGGCCTGCGAATCCTGCCACGGCAAGGGATTCGGCCGCCTGCTCCAAAACTGGGAGTCCTCGGCAGAGAAAAAACTGACCGAGATCAAGACCGTCTATCGCCGGGCGCAGGGGGAAGCTGCGCGGGCGCCGGCAGAACATCGGGATAAGGTCGACGACTTGCTCCGAGATGCCGGCTTCAATATCGACATCGTGGAACGGGGCAAAGCCGTGCACAATATGACTTATTCTCAGGAAATCCTGGAGGCCGCGTTCGGGATCCTTGAAGAGGCCTTGAGACTCGCCGGATCCTCGTATCAACCGGCCAAATTCGCGATCTCGGCGGCAAACATCCCGACCCAGTGCGCCCAGTGTCATTCCGGGATCGAGGAAATCAAGGCTGAAATCTTCGGTATGAGCTTCCCTCACAAGCCTCATCTCCTCGGGTTGAAAATGGATTGTGGCGCCTGTCATTCCAACGTCAAGATCCACGGCCGGTTCGTGAGCTCAAAAAAGGCCTGCGCTTCCTGTCATCATCAGAACGCCGAGCGCGAATGCGGCCGCTGCCATCGCCTGCAGAAGACGATCTACGAGGGGGGAACTCTCGACGGATGGACTTTCGCCGGAGACATGATGGCCAAGGCCGGAGTGACCTGTGACGGATGCCACAAGATCGAAAAGGGCCGCATCGGCCGGTCCGATGCTTCGACTTGCGTCGAATGTCATGAGGAAAGCGACAAGCGGACGTTTGTCTCCTGGCAGGACGCCTACAAAAGAGCCCGCTCGAGCCTGGAAAAGCTGCGGCAAGATATGAGAACGCTCTCTCTCGGCAAGGAAGAAAAAGCGGCGTTCATGGAACTTGAGAAATTGCTCCACGGGCTCGACCTCGACGGCAGCTCCGGAATTCACAACTCCCGCTTGGCCAGGGAATTATTGACAAAGCTGGAGCAGCGGATAAAATCAATGGAGACCAAAACAGCGGATGAATAGACGAAGGTGGATCGACCTGTTTCTGGGAGGATCTCTTTTAGGAACGGCCGTGTCGCTACTTTATCCCGTGATTCGCTATTTGATCCCTCCGCGCCAGCCTGAGATCGCAGCCAAAAAACTGGCGGTGGCCAAGGTTGGCGAAATCGCTCCCAACTCGGCCAAGCTGTTCCGGTTCGGTTCAACTCCGGCTCTTCTTATCCAAACGGCCGAGGGCGACCTTCGGGCCTTCTCTGCGGTTTGCACCCATTTGACCTGCACGGTGAATTACGAAGGGGATACGGAGACTTTGTTTTGCCCCTGCCATAACGGCCGCTTTGACCTCGCCGGAAACGTCATCTCAGGACCGCCGCCTAAGCCCTTGGAATCTTTCGAGGTCGAAATCTCGGCCGGCGAAATCTTCGTTTCGAGCAAGAGCTGAAATGGGGCGATGGAAAAAAGCCGTCGGCGACTATCTCGAATCCCGCTTCAAGCTCTCGGCCGCTCTGGATTTCGGTCGAAAGAAGAAGGTCCCTGAACACAAGCACTCTTTCTGGTATTATTTCGGCGGACTGTGTCTTTTCCTCTTTCTTCTCCAAGTCGTGACCGGCATTTTGCTCCTACTCTATTACACACCTTCGGTCGACGGGGCTCATGAAAGCATCGTTTTCCTCATGAGCCAGGTCAAGTTCGGCTGGCTCATCCGTTCAGTCCACAGCTGGACGGCGAACATCCTCATCGGCGCCATCTTCGTCCACATGTTCAGCGCCTTCTTTCTCCGGGCCTACCGGCCGCCGCGCGAGTTGACTTGGGTCAGCGGATTTTTCCTGCTTCTTCTTTTTCTCGCCTTCGGGTTCAGCGGATACCTTCTTCCCTGGAACGAGCTGTCCTTTTTCGCCACGCGCGTAGGAACGGACATCGTCGGGGTCATCCCTCTGATCGGTCGAGCGGCCAAGACATTCATCCTGGGCGGACCGGAGGTCTCGGGAGCAACTCTAACCCGTTTTTTCTGGCTCCATGTCGCCGTTCTGCCGGCGATCACGCTGCTTATCATGGGCATCCATATTCTCCTCGTCCAGACTTTGGGCATCAGCAAGCCGATCGGAGTCCGCGTCTCCAAGGAGATCTCCTTTTTCCCGAACTTCATCCTCAAGGATGCTCTGGGCTGGCTGGTCGTCCTCGGAGCGATCGGGACGATTTGCGTTTTCCTCCCCTGGGGAGTCGGACTCAAAGCCGATCCCTTTGCGCCGACGCCGCTGGGAATCAAGCCGGAATGGTACTTCACCTTCATGTTCACTACCCTCAAAATCGTCCCGGCGCATATTTTTTCTCTCGAAGGGGAGGTTTTGGCCATCCTGGCGTTCATTCTGGGAGCATTCCTTTGGATGCTCATCCCTTTCCTCGACCGCCGGGCCGCACGGGAGCAAAAAAGTCCGGCCATCTCCATCATCGGATTCCTGATCGTCGTCTATATCGCCGTCATGACGTCGTTGACCTATCTTTGGCCGAATCGATAAGGCGGCTCGAAGACATGTCTTAACGCAGGCGCGTTGAAAAATTTGAAAAGGTATCGGAGTGAGTCGATTCGACGGGTGAGCCGAATGATCAACAGAGCGTCTGCCCGCTCAGGCCGGAGATCACCGGGGCGAGGATTTCTGCCGATCCTGTTCTTGTCGTTTCTGTTCTTTCCGCTATCCCTTGCCGCCCAGAAAAATTCTTGCCTCGAATGCCACCGGGAATTGGAAGATGCCCTCAAGGCTCCGGCGGAAGCGATGAGCGCAGATGTCCACGCTCAATTCGGGCTGAGCTGTCATGATTGCCACGGCGGCGACCCGCTCGAGGAGGATTTGGAGCTGGCCAAGGGCCGCTCGTTCAAGGGTGTCCCGTCCCGGACAAAGATCCCCGATTTTTGCGGCGCTTGCCATTCTGACGCCTCTTATATGAGGAAATATCATCCGAACATCCGCGTCGACCAGCTTTCGCTCTACTGGACGAGCCGGCACGGCGAGAGGCTCAAAAAAGGAGACCAAAAAGCGGCGGTCTGCACCGACTGCCACGGCGTCCACGGAATCCAAGCGGCCAATTTTCCCAAATCCCGGACTTTCGCCTGGAATATTCCCCAGACTTGCGGCCGCTGCCATGCCGACGCGGATTACATGAAAGGTTCCGGCTTGCCGACTGACCAAGTCGCCGAATATAAGCAGGGCGTCCACGCCGCCGCCCTATACGAAAAAAAGGACCTTTCGGCACCGGTGTGCAACGACTGTCACGGGAACCACGGCGCCGCCCCGCCTGAAGTGACCTCCATCGTTTATGTCTGCCGCCAGTGCCACCCGAGCGCCGGCGACCTGTTCAACGGGAGCCCTCACCGGGCGGCTTTCGACAGCCTGGGGATTTCAGAATGCGAGGCCTGCCACGGAAATCACAAGGTTGTCCCTCCGAGCGATGAGATGCTGGCCGGGGGAAGCGCGGATACTTGTATCCAGTGCCACGATGCGGGGAGCAAAGAACACCAAATGGGGATCGCCTTAAAGCAGCGCCTGGATGAATACGTGGCCGCTTTCCAAAACGTCTCGGAAATTCTCCGCCAGGCGAGGAAAAAAGGCGTCGAAGTCGGCGAGGCCGAATTCCGCTTGCAGGAAGCCCGCACCGCCCTCATTCATGTCCGAAACTTGACCCACAGCCTGGCCCTATCCGAGGTAGAGAAGACATTGAACGGCGGAGCCGAGGTCATCGAAGAAGTCAAAGGGCGCGGAGAGGCGGCGCTCCAGGAAGCCAAATTTAGGAAAGAGGGATTGGTGGTCGCTACCGTCTTTATCCTCCTCCTGGCTCTGGCTCTCTACCTCAAGATCCGGGCCGGCGGCGCCGAAAAGTCATCGCCTCTCCCCCGGGGTTGAGGGGCCGCCTCCAATCCATTTTCTCGCTTTATTCTTATTAATTCGATAAATTATATAAATATTATCGTTTTTATAGGGAAAAATCATTGACAATTCCCGGCCCGTTGCCTAAAATATCATTTCCAAAACCAAGGATCAGGGCCGAGCGCCGGCAAGGCGCTTGGTCTTCAAAGTTTCCCGGGAGGACCGATGAAAAAGCCCGCTCTTCTCATCTCCGCCATCGCACTGCTCTTTATGATCCTCAGCCTCAGCGGCCAAAATTTCACTTATGTCGGCGCAGCCAAATGTGCCGTCTGTCACAAAACGGAAAAACAGGGTCGGCAGTACCCGATCTGGCAGGAGAGTCGGCATGCCAACTCCGCCGCCGCTCCGACGAGCGCCGAGGGGGTTAAAATCGCCCAAGCCGCAGGAATCTCCAGCCCCGGCGACCGCCCCGAGTGCCTCAAATGTCATGCCCCTCTTTTCGAAAAAGCCCCTGAGCTCAAGGCGGAGGGCGTCACTTGCGAGGTCTGCCACGGTCCGGGAAGCGAATACAAGAAGCTGAATATCATGAAGGATCGGACCCTGGCCAAGCAAAACGGTTTGATCGTTTACGAATCCACGGAAGCCGTAAAGAAGATGTGCCTGACCTGCCATGAAAACGCTCACGGAAAGAGCTTTGATTTCGCCGCCTCCTGGGAAAAAATCAAGCACCACAAGCCGGCCGAATAATTTTCTATCCTGCCGAACGGAGCGACCGAAGCCGCCCCGTGACGCACGGGAAAAACGACTTTGCCGCCCTTCCGTCGCTCATCTGGACGAAGGGCAAGGCCGAGAAAGCTTTTTTATCGGGAGAAGGACCTCTTGAGGAAAAGATTGTCGGCCGGCCTCTTGGCGGCCGTTCTTCTCGCCTGGTCCTCCTGGGGGAGCGGACGCGAGGCGATCCCCACCTCTAACGCGGCATGCCTGGCCTGCCACGGTTTGACCGCGGCCGGCGGGGCCAAACTCCGGATCGACGAAATCCATTTTCAGCGCTCCGTCCACAAGGATCTCGATTGCACCGCCTGTCACGCCGCCACGGCCGGTGAGACAGGGAAAGAAATCCCCCATCCGCTAGACATCCCGGATCCGAACTGCACGGCCGTCTGCCGCCGGGAGGATCAAAAGGCGGAGCCGCGATTCGATCCGCTCCATTATCCCGACAGTGTTCACGGCCGCGCCTATCCGGAGAGAGGAGTCCGGGAAGTCGCCCGCTGCTGGGATTGCCACGGCAAGCATAATATCCGCTCCTCCTCCGATCCCGAGTCCTTCGTCCACCGGAAAAATATCTCGCGGACCTGCTCGACCTGACACGAAGAGATGAGCGTCATCATCAAGTATCACATCCACCGGGAACAGCCCTATCAGGAATACATGAAAAGCGTCCACGGCCGGGAAGCGCTGGCCGGAAATCCCGACTCTCCCCTCTGCGTCGACTGCCACGGCATCCATGACATCCGGCCGGCGTCCGAACCCCGGTCCCATGTCCATCCCGCCAATCTCCGCCGGACCTGCGGCCAGGCGAACTCCCATCCCGGCATGCCCGGGAAAGTCGCCTCGGCAAAAATCCATATCGGATCCGACAGGAAGACGTCTCCCGTCCTTTTCTATATCCAGCGCATCCTGCTGATCCTCGTCCTCATCCTCCTGGCAATCACCATCCTCTGGTTTATCCCGGGTTTTATCCGCAAGAGGGACCTGCTGAAAAGACGATCGTCATGAACCGCCGGTTCTTGTTCTTCCTCTTTTTTGCGGGAGCCGTCTTGTCTTTGTGTATCCCGCCGGCGCCTTGCCAAAGCCTTGACGACTGCCTGACCTGTCATCAAGACCGGGAGCTCAAAACAGAAGCCGGGAAATCTCTGTTTGTCGACCGGGAAAAATTCCTCGATTCGGCGCACGGTCGGGCGGAGATTTCTTGCGTCGATTGCCATGCCGATCTAAAGGAAGTCGGCGATTTTCCGCACGAGCCCAAGCTCAGCCCAGTCGACTGCGGCCGGTGCCATCCGGGAGCCGGCCGGCGTTTCGCCGAGGGACAAATCCACTTCACGGCGGTAAAGGGAGGTCCCGCCAAATACAGGTCGTCGCACGTCGTCAAGCAAATTTACACCATCGTCATCGCGGTGATCATCGGCGTGATGCTCGTCTTCATCGGCGCCGACTTCCTGCGCCGCCTCCTCGACAGGACCCGACTGAATAATCCGCCCCTGATTCGAGACGACGAGGTCTTCCTGCGGATGAACTTAGCCGAACGGATCCAGCACTGGATTCTCATCGGCACGTTCTTCCTTCTCATCATCACCGGCCTTCCCCTCTTCTTTTACGAGTTCAAGTTCTTTCGCTGGTTTCTTCCGACGGGCCGAAGTTTTTACATCCGGGGCATCATTCACCGCCTGGCGGCCGCGCTGATGATTCTCAATTTCGTCTGGCACCTCCTTTATGCCGCCTTTACCAAACGGGGTCGGGACAACTTCAAGGAAATGATCCCCCGAGTCAAAGACATCCGGGATGCCATCCAGGCCTTCGGTTATAACACCGGTTTCACCCGTTTTCTCCGGCGGCTCGGCCTTTTCAAAAAGTTCTTCGCCCGGCATCCGTTCTGGCTTTTCGAAAATCCGCCTCTCTACGGCCGCTATAATTTCGTCGAGAAGTTCGAGTACTGGGCCATGGCTTCGGGATCGTTCGTCATGATCTTCACCGGATTCTTCATGTGGAATGTAAAACTCTCTCTTCGGCTTTTCCCCCTCTGGGTTCATGAGATCTTCATCATCATCCACGGCTACGAGGCCATCCTGGCCTTCTTGTCCATCGTCATCTGGCACATGTACAACGTCCATCTCCACCCCGATGTATTTCCCATGAGCAAGGTCTGGTTAAACGGCAAAATAACCGGCCGGGAGCTCAGGCTCCTCCATCCCCTCGAATACCAGAAGATGGCTGAAGAGCGCCGGAAAAACCTCGCCTCCAATGCCCTCTGAAGAAGCCAGCGAATTCATCGACGCCAGCTGAATAAGCTTTAAAGAAAGGTCGGGGGAAGGAAAAGACTCTTGGTCAGTTCATCAGACTCTTCTATCGCCACGATCGCTTTCCGCCTTCTCTTTCGGATAAACGACATTATCTCATCGGTCCCACGGCTGGCTCTTGCCCATATGTCCCTGGCCTCAAGCCCTCGCTTCCCTCGAGCGGCAGCCGAAATCCGACACATCCTCTGGGACATGTTTACCGGAGATACAGCCTATGGCGATATTTTCCGCCGGGTTTTTAGCCTCCGCCTGCAAACGGCTCTTCTCTACCATACGATAAAGGTTCTCTCCCGACGCACGGCGCACTTCTTGAGCCGAAGCTATTGAAGAAGGAAAGCCAGACGGGTCTTCCCCGATTCTGGTCATTGAAAAATAAGTGTGCTAAAATACCGCCAATGCTTGGCCGCGAAACGAGGCAGGTAAGCTTCCCATCCTCTAAAAAAGCCTTTCTTGTTCTCGAAGACGGCACTGTCTTTGAAGGCTCGTCCTGCGGGTATGAGGGTGAAGCCCAGGGCGAAATCATCTTCAACACCTCGATGACGGGCTACCAGGAAATCCTGACCGACCCCTCCTACAAGGGTCAGATCGTGACCATGACCTATCCCCTGATCGGAAACACCGGCTGCAACGCTGAGGACGTGGAA
>CAZNVB010000193.1:0-5637 GCA_964576265.1 uncultured Eubacteriales bacterium
CCTATTACAATGTGGATACACAGGAATACTGGTATCATTGGGATCAGCCCGCATGCAGGAAATACTATATCCCGTTCACGACCATCGTTCCCGGAACGAGCGGCTATCCTGACCGGGAAGTGACGATTTATCTGCAAAAGGTCGGCGGACCCTCGGGTTTCTATCGCGGCACGAACCTCCCTGAGCTCGTCCAGAAATACCAGGGCCTGGAGTTCATCTTCAACAAACGGATGTCCGAGGGCTGGCAGCTTTCCGGCTCGGTTGTCTTGAGCAAGGCCTATGGCAATCTCTCCGGAGACTACAGCTCGACGGCGGGCTGGACGGGAATGGGGATCAATCCGAACTGGTACGTCAACCGCGACGGGAGACAGGCTCACGACCGACCACTGGCGATCAAACTCATGGGCTCGGTCATGCTCCCCTACCGAATCATCCTCAGCGGATACTTCCGGCATTTCTCCGGGGCGCCGTGGGGAAGAAGCTGCACGATCCGGCCGCCCGCCGATTGGTGTGCGGCCAATGGCGCCGTCCAACAGGATGTCGCCATCTACATCGAACCGATCGATACGCGGCGCTACCCGCCGACCAATCAGTTCGACGCCAGGGTCGAAAAAGAATTCAAAATCAAGCGCTTCGGCACCTTCGGCGCCTATGTCGATGTCCTCAATCTTCTCGGATTCACCTACGTGAGCGTCGGCCTGAACGATATCTCCAGGTACAGCCCCTCCGCTCCGAACGTCAAGGAACCGCAGAATGTGATCATGAATTCGGCTTACAAATTGATCTCCGGCGTCTCCGGGCAGAGGGCTCTCCGGCTCTGCCTCCGGTTTAGCTTTTAGCCCACGTTCTCGCTGAAGGTCCAGGCTCTCCCGCCGCTGAACGAGGCGGGAGAGCCTATCTTATCCTCTCGAATTCGGTTGTTTGCTCTACAGAAACCTCGAGCGAGGCCTGAATGATTTTGAGAAGGAGGACGCCATGTCGGATTTAATGGCCAGGGAAAAAAGATCTCCCCGGGGTCGAGAAAAGGGCTGGCCTTTTATGCTTTCCGGACTGGTTCTCGGACTGACTGTATTCCTTGCGGGATGTGCCTCTAAGGAAAACCCGAAAATTCGCGTCGGCCTGGGCGAAGAGATCATCACGCCTCCCATCGGAGCTCCGCTGAGCGGCTACGACCGGCGGGGCAAAGTTTCGACCGGCGTCCATGACGATCTCCACGTCAGAAGCCTGGTCGTCGAAGGAGAAGACGGGACGGCGGTCGTGCTGATGACGGTGAGCGTGATCAATATCGGCCGGAAGAACATCGAGGAAATCCGGACAGGCATCGAACAACAAACAGGGATCCCGGGAAGCCGCATCATCATCAGCAGCACGCATACTCATTCCGGCCCGGACATCGGCGGCGCCGGCGAGGAATACCGAAAACAGCTGGTCGAGCGCTGCCTTTCGAGCGCCGTCAAAGCCTGGACCAGCCGCCTTCCGGGAAGAATCGGAGTCGGGTCGACCGAAGTCCTGGAGCTCGGCAGAAACGATCGAAGAATGGAGTACGGCGGCCTCCATCCAGATCCCGAGGTCGGGATCATCAAAATCGAGGATGCCCGAGGCAAACTCCTGGGAGTGGCGTTCAATTACGGCTGTCATCCTTCGACCCTCGACCTTCACAACCTGGAATTTACCGAGGATTGGCCGTATTTTGCCATCCAGGGCATCAAGGAGAAACTCGGCCCCGACGTCTGGGTCGCCTACTTTCAGTCGGCTCAGGGCGATGTCAAGGTCGGATACACGGCCGAGCTCTCGGCGGTGGGCGCCGAGATGCCGATCCGAAATTTCTGGTACGCCGAAATCAAGGGCCGACAGATGAGCGCGGCGGTTACTCAGGCCCTCCCCGAAATTGCCACCTCCCCCAACCCCATGATCAAGGCGAGCCAAGGGTTCTTCGATTACCCTCTCCGGGACAGCTATCCCCTATCGGTCAAGGAAGCCGAGGCGCAATACGAAAGAGTCAAGGCGAAGCTCGAGGAAATGGAGAAACAGGCCGGGACGATTGGAAAACGCGTCCTGGACCGATACCGCGTGGATGAGTTCCTTGCCCGTTTAGCTCTGAATACGGCCAAATGGGTGGAAGCGAACCCCAATCCTGCCCCTCGCTCCCTCGAACAGCAGGCCGTCCGGATCGGTGATGCCGTATTCGTCACCTTTCCGGCCGAAGTCTTCAGCGAAATCGGTCTCCAGGTCAAGCAAAAATCCCCCTTTGAAAAAACGTTCGTCATCGGTCTGGCGAGCGGCTACGGCGGATACATGCCGACCGCGGCCGAATATCTCGAGGGCGGATACGCGGCGGTCATGACGACCTACAGCCCGAAATGCGAGCAGGTATGCATCGACTCGTCCCTGGAACTCATCTCCAAGGTCACGGACTGACCGAAGATGTCTTTTTCTCCAGCCGCAGTCCTTTGACGGCGGGCGGAGCGTTGTATTCCTTCCGGGTCTGAAGCACGTACTCCTTGAATTCCGCCTCTGTTCGGTTGACCGTTCCGTCGCTCCAGCCGGCCGCAATCAGGTATTCGTAGGAGAGGTCCTCGGTCAGCGGAAGGCGCATCGTGTGGCTTCCCTGGTAGGCCTCGATGAACCGGTAGCGGGGCTTGTAAACATCTTTGACAACGAGCGCGATGCCCATGAAATCCACCGTGATTTTCGTTTCCCAGGCCGGGTTGACGTCCGGGTCCGTGATCGCCAAATCTTTGGCCATTGAGATGACCACGCCTCGATCGACCAAGGCCCCGTATTCCTTCATCAGCTTTCTGATGCCGCAGCCGAACTCCACCCCGAGCTTTTCGGGAAGAAACCGCAGATAGCGAACCCGGCAGGTCGAATAGCTCTTGTTCTTATAGGCGGTATAAAGCTCCTCCAGTTCGTATTCGCCTTTTCCCGTCCGCCAGTTCATCGTCCGAGCGCGAATGATGCTCCGCAGGGGGCCGTTGACGACGACGTCATAGGAAAATCGCGCCCCATAGATCGGTCCTTTTTCGCGGTCGGGATTAAAGCGCGGCCGGGAAAGGACATCTGGAGCTGAAGGGTCCTCGAAGAGGCAAATTCCTCCTGCGCCGAAGGTGTCCGAAACCGTCATAATGTCATTCCCGTATTCGTAAGGAGCCGTGTAGCCGGAAATCTCTCCCGACCCTTCAAGATTGGCGACCAGCATGGGCTCGCGCTTGCCGTAGAGGTCGATGCTGTTCGGATACCAGAGTTTCCAGCCCATGTATTTCGATTCCCACCAGGGAACAAGATGCCTTCCGTAAGTTCCCATCCCGGCATGGGTTTCGTGGGGGATTCCCCCTCGTTCATTCTCCGGTCCGAGGTAAAGAAAGATCGTCTTCTCTTCCCCGGGCTTGAAATCGGTCATGAAAAACAGCTCGTCCCAGACTCCGTCTTTATCGAGGTCGTCAAGTTGATAGGGAATAGCGTGGCCGTTGGTCTCTTCAAGGGCTGCTCCGCTGCCGATTTTTCTGAGCTCATCAAGCGTCGGCCGGGGCCGAGGCGGAAGGTTCGGATCGACGACCGTAATCCAGGTCTGTTCCAGGCTGGCGAGCGGCATGATCGACCGCGGGATGATCACCGGGCAGTCTTTCCGCCCCGAACCCAGTGGGTTGGACACCGTGACCCTGACGCGAATCTCCGGAACATAGTCGCCTTCGGTATACCACCCATAATCTCGGGCCCTCGTCGGGTGCGCTGCCGCCCAGCCGGCAAGCAGACAAGCGGCGACGAGAACCGAAAAAACATGAAGACAATCTTTGAACATCAAGACTTTCTCCTGATTGCTAACCATGCGTCCTACTCCAGAGCGATAAGAATGATCGGCGCTATTTTATCTCAGATCGCCGAAAAAAAAATACTGCCGAAGAAGAGAAGCCCTCCGCTTGTCCTTTCGAGCGCTTCAGGTGTAAAATAGGGAGAAATCCAATGAGAATCATTCTGTTCACCGGAAAGGGAGGCGTCGGGAAAACGACGCTCGCTGCCGCCACGTCCATCCTTGCGGCCCGGCAAGGTTATAAGACGATCATCATCTCGACCGACGCCGCCCACAGTCTTTCCGATGCTTTTGAATTGGAGCTGGCGAATTCGCCCCGCCAAATCGCCCCCAACCTGTTCGGTCAAGAGATCAATGCCCTGGAGGAAATCGAGAAGAAGTGGGGCGAGATCAAGACCTATCTTGTCGCTTTGTTCGCCTCCCAGGGCATCGATACCGTCGAGGCCGAGGAGCTGAGCGTTTTCCCGGGAATGGAAGAGCTTTTCAGCTTGATGGAAATCCGGCGATACCATCAAACCGGTGAATATGACTGTGTCATTGTCGACTGCGCCCCGACGGGGGACACGCTCCGTCTTCTCAGCGCTCCGGAAATCACCGGCTGGTACCTGAAACATATCTTTCCCATCCAGAGAACCGCGGCCAAAGCCGTTCGGCCGGTCGCCAGCCGAGTCCTCCCCTTCCCATTCCCCGAGGATAATATCTTTGAGGCCCTGAAAAACCTGACCGGTCAACTGGCCGAGATGAAGGACATCCTCGAAGACGGCCGGAAGACTTCCATCCGGATGATTCTCAATCCGGAAAAAATGGTCATTAAAGAAGCTCAACGAGCCTACACGTTCTTCTGCCTTTTCGGTTACGCCGTCGACCTGATCATCGTCAACCGGGTTCTTCCGGCTTCGATCGAGGACCCTTATTTCTCCAACTGGAAGTCGGTCCAGAAATCCCATCTTCGCCTCATCGAAGAGAGTTTCGCCCCGATTCCTGTCCTCGAAGCAGAGCTCAGGACCCAGGAGGTCGTCGGATCGAAGTTGCTGGAAGAAATGGGCAAATCCGTTTATCGAGACGCCGATCCTACGGCTCTGTTTTTCTCCCAGAAGCCGATGCGGGTGGAAAAAGAAGACGGCCGATTTGTTCTTTCCCTTCATCTTCCCTTCATCGAAAAGAGCGACCTGGACCTGACCCAGAAAGGCGAGGAACTCTTCATTCGCGTCGGCCACCTCAAAAGGAACATCCTCCTGCCGAGAGTCCTGCTCAACCGGGAGGTGGCGGGAGCGAGGTTTGATCGGGAAAGACTGAAAATCGTGTTTCAATAACCGATAAACTTGAAACCAAGCCGATGGAAAGGAGGTGCGGGCATGGCCGCCGATCGGATGCGCGAGATTCGGCTCTCCATTCCGGAAGACCTGTTCAACCTCTGGCTTCCCCAGCCGACTCAGCAGCACCTATGGAAGGCCAGAAAAGAGATTCTTCTGGCCATCCGCTCATTGATCGACTCCCGGATCGAGCTGATCGAAAAAAAGGAAGCCCGGAAAGCCGAGCCGAGGAAAAAAATCAAAGTCGATTAGGGAGATCTTGATTCCGGGCTAATTTTCGATTAAGGTATGGGCTTCTAAAGCTCCGATGACCGAGCGATCGACGACCGAACTTTCAACGCCCAAGGCCGTCCGGCTGCTCGGGGCCGTCCCAAAATCCCTGATCGCCGGGTTTGTCGGCGGCGCCGGACGCCTGGCCCATCTGTGTTCAAGACTCGAAATCCACCCCAACGTCTTGAGCGTGATGGGCGTCGTCGCCGGACTAGGAGCAGGAATTCTTTTCGCCCTGGGCCGGCC
>CAZNVB010000194.1:0-4347 GCA_964576265.1 uncultured Eubacteriales bacterium
CCGGACGGCTATCATAACGAGCTTCTTCTCCGCGCCCGGGCGATCGACAACGGATGCTATATCGCCTGTGCCCACTGGAACACCTCTGATCCGGGGCTGAGGAGCGTCATCGTCGATCCCTACGGGGGAATCGTCGCTTCCTCCGGATACGGGGAAAAGGGGATTGTTTTTGCGGACATCGATTTTTCCCGAAAAAAAATCTATTATGCCGGGATGAGCCCGAACCAGCCTGAGCCGAAAGACGAGGACATTCCGAATTATTTCACGCCGGACCTGCCGCAGGTCTTTTCCGGCTGGCGGGATATGATTTTTCAGAACCGGCGGCCGGAGCTCTACGGGATCATCCCCACCGAAAACGAAATCACCCGGCGCTATATCAGCAAAGAATTGCAAAAAAAGAAGGAGGCACCATGAGCGACATCGGAATCGGCGTCATCGGCTGCGGTTTCATGGGCAAGACCCAGGTCGAGACGATCGCCAAATTCGTCAACGGCGCGACGATGAAAGCGGTCTACGACGCCAACCCGGAGGCGGCGGAGCAGGTGGCCCAAAAATACGGCATTTCGGCGGAGAAATCCCTTGCCGGACTCCTCTCCCGCGAGGATATCGGGGCGGTGTTCATTGAGACGCCCCACTTTCTTCACGGCGAGCAGGCGCTTCAGGCGATCGCCGCCGGAAAGCATGTGATGATCGAAAAACCCATGGCCCACACGGTCGAGCTTTGCGATGAGATCATCCGGCGGGCAGAGGAAAAGGGAGTTCTCGTTTCGATCGTCTTTTCCCAGCGCAGCCGCGACTGCAACCTCAGAGCCAAGGAACTCATCACCCAGGGTGCCATCGGCCGGGTTCGCCAGATCCTCGATTTTCATCTTCTCGCCGGCGGTCTGGTCAAATTCCCTAAATGGCAAAGCGACAAAGAGAATTTAGGAATTCTGTTCGGCCACGCCATCCATTGTTTCGACCGCATCCGCTGGCTGACCGGAGCGGAGTACGCCACGGTTTACGGCAAGTGCATGAGCATGGATCCCCAGGCCGTGGTCGAGGCCTCGTCGATGGTCTTGATGACCATGACGGACGGGACGGTCGTCACCCTTTGGAGCTCGGGCGAACTCCCGCCTCCGTCCTTTCCCCGGCGCGAGTTCTCGGCCATGATCGTCGGCGACAAAGGGCTGATGGATCTCGACGCTTACGGGGAACTGCTCATCAACACCAGCGGAAAATGGGAGGTCGTGGTCAGGCAGGCGCCGGTGGACTGGGCGGGAAAGGGATTCCTGGATCCGGTGCGGCTTCAGTCATTCACCCGCCACGCCCAGGGATTTATCGATGCCATCCGGGAAAAACGGCAGCCGCCGGTCACCGGATGGGACGGACGTCAGGCGGTCCGGGCGGCCCTTGCCGCCTACGAATCCTCTCGAACGGGCCGCGAGATTATCCTGAGCAAGTGAAAGGCGCTTCCTGTGAGGATGAGGCTCGGTGAGGATTTCGCCGGTCTTTTTTTAGAATCGCGTCTTCCCCTGGCGAGTCCTCTCGCTGTGTTATAGGGGAATCGCGGTCTGAGCGGAGCAAGCTGAGAATAAATAGGAAAGGAGTCGGCCATGACCAAGTCAGAGTTTTGCGGGCGAAAAACGATCTTGACTTTGTCTGTCCTGGCGGCCGGGGTTTGCTTTTTTTCCTTGGGTTTTATCGGCCCGGATCAACCCTTCAAAGCGGGCGAAGATATCCAGGGTCCCTGGTGGATGAAACAGACGGCCATGACGAAGGACGGCGTCTTTCCCGATTTGAAAACGAAGCCCTGGTGGTCGAGAGCCGCGGCCCTCAAGCCAGGCGAAAACTTTATCATCGAGGAGGGCGAGGGAAAGGGCCGCCTGCTTGTCCGCTGTGAACACATCACCAACCGCTCGGGAAAGGAATACGACGCCATTGTCTGGGTCATTGACGACGACGAGGACGGAAGCGTCCGTCATGGAGGAGACACGGATTCCGACTGCTATGTCGTCGATTGGGACCGGGACGGGCTCGTCGACCGCCTGGTGGATTATCAGGATCTCGACGGCGACCATGATCCGGACGAAATGGACATCCGTTATTTCGATAAAGGCCGGTTGAACTACGCCTGGTTCGGGATCGATGTCGACGACGACGGCGTCATGTGGAGCCTGCGGGGCTATGAGTACGGCGGCGAGAGCTATTTCGAGAGCGACCCTTACGGCGACAATATTTTTTATATGAACAAGTTCAACCCGACGGCCGGCGTCTGGTCGCCGATCTCGGAATGCCCGTTCTCCTTCTACGACACCGACGGCGACGGATACAGCGAAGTTGTCGTTCGAGTAAGCGCCGTTCCCTTGAGTTATGACCCGGCGCTCGACCCCGACTACGCCAACAACGCCTTTCATCGGCCCTGGGAAAAACCCATGGCGGACATGGGCATCGTCAACATCCGCTACAGCTTCGACATCGATCAAGGAAGCTCGAGAGAACGGCCGTTGCACTATGATTTCGGGTTCAACCTCGTCGGCAAAACGCCCTATCAATTCCCCGGTATGGAGCATGTCAATCTCAAGAAACGCCCTCCCCAGGTGACGATCGTCATCCCCTGGAAAGACATGCGGGCCGTCGCCGACAGCTACCAGGCTCGCGAGACCGGGTTCAGCTGGCATGAGAATTGGGACGACACGACGGCCATCGGGTTCGCCGACTACAAGCCCGAGGACTGGCGCTGGGAGGGTGTGTTCTGGGTCTGGGAGCGACGTTTCATGGAGAACACCGGCGGGCCGAACCAGAAATGGAATGTCCGGCGCGAGTGGTCGGGAAAGCCGGCGGCCAAGCGCGAGCTCTATTACAGCGAGGTGGACAAGCGGATTCACCTTTATGGCGCCGAAGAGGGGTGGCTTCAGATCGGAAACTTCAGCGGTCTGGGAGTCATCGGCGAGGTCCGGATGTTCGATACCGACGGCAACGGGTTTTTCGACCGCTGGGAGACTTACCGTCCTGGGAGCCCGATCCCGGTGAGGGTGACGGCCGTCCGCGATGAGCGGGCGAAGCGGGTCGATTTCGACCCGGACAAGCTCTCGGCCTTCTACCTGAACGACGTCCTGCCCAGAGCCAGGAAAGCCAACGAAAAATTGATGGCCGCGATGTCCGAACTCCGGCCGTTTTCCCTGCCGGACGGATTGAAGGTCGCCATGTCCACCGGCCCGGAAAATTATCGCCGCTACGCCCAGGATGTGGCGAGAGAGCTTCAATACCTCGACCTGCGCGAGTATTTTGGGGCTCAGGCCAACGCTATCCTCCTTGCTGACAGCGCCGACAAGAGCGGCAAAGAATTCGCCGGCGACCTGCGCTGGCTGAAGCGGGGCGGAACGCCGGACGTCATGCTGGCCACTCCCAATTCCCATACGGCCTGGAAGCTTGCCCTGATCCTCAGCGAGCTGGATGTCGCCTACGGCCGGGGCGATTTCGACGCCGCTGTTCTTGCCCTTCAGGAAATCAAGAAACTCGGCGTCTTCAAATAAAGGCCGGAAGAATTATCCGGAGCGAGCGCAGTGCTCAGAAAATCGTCAGCCGGGCGCCGATTTCGAAATAACGTTTCCTCCAGGGGAAACCGGGCTCGGTGGAGAAGGAGGCGTTCAAGAGGTTGGTCCCTTTGACGAAGGCCTCGCCGATCCGGAAATCGAAGGCGGCGACCATATCCAGGCTGAAATAGGCAGGAATTTCGAGAACATTGCTCTTCGTGGAATCGAACCAGTAGGACTTGGATCCATAGAGCCCGAGCAGAGTCACTCGCAGGCGGTCGACGGGCCGCACCGTGAGGTCGAAGTTCAGGGAGTGGTCCGAGACCGCATCGAGGGGACGGCCGTCGCTTTCGTTCCAATGGTCGAGGTAGGTGTAGTTTCCTAAAAGGTTTAGCCGGCGCCATCCCTTCTGGAGCTGCAACTCGGCGCCTCGGATAAAAGCCCGGCCGATGTTCCAGTAGCGGCGAGTCCCGTCGTCCAAGCGGATGCTGTCGATCAGATTCTTGAATTCGGTGGCGAAAACCGCCCCGCTGATCAGGAGGCCGCGGCTGTAGGTCGCTCCCAGCTCATAACACGTTCCTTGCTCGGAGACGAGATCAGGATTGCCGTTCGATGGGGAGTACATCGAGCGCATCGATGGGAACTTCGATTTGAGGGAAGCCGAAGCGCGGAGGTCCAGGTCGGCGTGAGGAGCAAACTTCACTCCCAAAAGCGGATTCAGTTTGGCCACGCTGCCGCCGGTGTATTTGAAGATATTGTCTAGGCTGAGGCCGCCGACGAGTTTCCAGGTCCGGCCGAGGTCGAGATGGTCTTCGAAGCCGGCCGAAAAGGT
>CAZNVB010000195.1:0-7994 GCA_964576265.1 uncultured Eubacteriales bacterium
TAAACGACGGAATCCTGTCTTTTCCTTCCGCCCTTCACGACGGCCGTGATCTTATCGAACTGGTCGAGGTATTTCTTGGCCTGCTTTTTGTCGGGAAGCACGAGAATGATCTCGTCGACGCGTTCATGCGCCTCGAACGCCTCGATCGCCCAATCGAGGATCAGTTTTTCTCTAAAAGGAGCAAACTGCTTGGCGGCGCCGAAACGCTTGCCCTTGCCGGCAGCGACGATAATGGCGGTGATTTTTCTCATCTCAGATCCCCATTATAGCGGCCGAAAATCATCTTGCCCACGGTCGTCTGCAGGACCGAGGTGACCGTGATATCGATCGTCTGACCGAGCATTCGCCGGGAATTGTCGACGACGACCATTGTTCCGTCGTCCAGATAGCCGACGCCCTGGTCTTTCTCTTTCCCCTCCTTGAGGATAAAAATCTTCATCGACTCCCCCGGCAGGACCACCGGCCGGAGCGCATTGGCCAGCTCATTGATGTTCAGGACGGAGATGCCGCGCAGCTTGGCGACTTTGTTGAGGTTGACGTCGTTGGTGATGATCTTGGCGTCGAGCTGTTTGGCCAGTTCGATCAGCTTGGAATCGACATCCCGGATCTCCGGATAGTCCGTCTCCCAGATGACGACGGAAACCTGGGAAGATTTCTGGAGATGATTGAGGACGTCGAGCCCGCGCCGCCCGCGTTGCCGCTTCAAGCTGTCCGCAGAATCCGCCACGAGCTGGAGCTCTTTCAGAACAAACTGGGGGATAACCAGAGTCCCCTCGATAAACCCCGTGTCGCAGAGGTCGGTGATCCGGCCGTCGATGACGACGCTGGTGTCCAGAATCTTGTAGCTCCGGCCGGCGCTTTTTTCCTTGAAGAATCGGAAGAGGTGCGCCGGGTCGAGCCACTCCGACTTCTGCGATCCGACCAGGAAACCGATATAGGGCAGGATGATGAGAAAGAAGACCTTGATGAACAGCGCCGTGGCCGGGTCGGGGAAGATGCGCTCATAGATGGCGCCGACGGACCATCCGAGAAAAACGCCGGCGTATGTACCGATGGTCGAGGCCCAGATGACTTTAAATTGCGCCCGCCGGATCCGTGTCTCGAGATACATCAGGACGGCGGCGATAACAAAGGCGATCGCCGCACTCGCCTGGCGCGGCAAGCCGAACACCGGAAGAAAATAACCCGCCGCGGTAATACTTCCGATAATGACGAGCCGGAAAATCAGGAGTCCCATAAGATTCATCCTTAATGATTTATGAAAATAATAGGGACAACACTTCCTTGATCGCCTGGATTCCGATGAGGCGCGTCCCTCCCAGGTCCTCTCTCTCCACCATCACCGCGTTGCCTTTCGGCAGGACGACCGTCTCATAGCCGAGCGAAGCAGCCTCCTTGATTCGGGTCAGGGGGCTGCCGACGGAGCGCACCTCGCCGCTCAAGCCGACCTCTCCGAAGACAACGATGTCCCGCGGCACGGCCTTGTTTTTCAAACAGGAGACGACGGCCAGAACAGCGCCGAGATCGGCGGCCGGCTCCTCAATGGTCAGCCCGCCGGCGACATTGAGATAGATGTCTTCGCCGCCAAAGTGATACCCAAGTTTCCTCTCCATGATGGCCAGAAGCATGGAGGTTCGGAAATGGTCGAGTCCGATGGTCATCCGCCGGGGATTGCCCACAAAAAGAGTCGAGGAGACAAGCGCCTGGATCTCGGCGAGCAGCGGCCGCGTCCCCTTGATCGTGGCGACGACGACGCTTCCCGGCTCGCCCGCCGGCCGCTCCTTCAGGAAAAACGCGGAGGGGTTGGGAATGGGCTCAAGTCCGGCCGCTCCCATCTCGAAAATCGCCAGCTCGGACACCGGGCCGAACCGGTTTTTGAGCGCCCGCAGGACGCGATGGCTGTGGTCGCGCTCGCCCTCGAAGAGGAGGACGACATCGACCATGTGCTCGAGCGACTTCGGGCCGGCGAGCGATCCCTCTTTGGTGATGTGGCCGATCAGAAAGGAAGAGACGTTGTTTTTCTTGGCGAAACGAAAGATTTCGTTGGCCACTTCCCGCACCTGGCTGATCGTCCCCGGACTCGAGGCGAGCCTCGAGGAGAAGACCGTCTGGACGGAATCGACGACGAAAACCCTCGGCTGGATCTTCTCCGCCTGGGCGATGATGCGCTCGATATTCGTCTCGGCCAGAAGGTAAAGCTCTCCATCCTTGACGCCCAGCCGGTCTCCCCGGATTTTGACTTGCTCGAGCGATTCCTCTCCCGAAGCGTAGAGGACCTTTTCCCCGCCGGCCGCAAAATCGCGGCAGACCTGTAAAAGGAGCGTCGATTTGCCGATCCCGGGCTCTCCTCCGATGAGGACCAAGGAGCCGAGAACGACCCCGCCGCCGAGAACTTTGTTGAACTCCTCGACCTGAATCCGCAGGCGCTGCTTCTTGATCTCTTTGATCTCGCGGTAAAGAAGCGCCTCGGATGGAGGAAACGCATACTCTGCCGGCGGAGCGGTCTCTTCGATCTCTTCGACCAGGGAGTTCCATTCCCCGCAGGATGGGCAACGGCCGAGCCATTTGGGCGAGCGGAACCCACAGGCTTGACAGATAAATACGCTCTTGACTTTGTCTTTCATCGCGTCCCCAGCCCAAGGCCGAAGAAGACCTGCCTGTTCGACGATCGACCGAAATCCTCGACCCCGAAGAGCAGGTGGACGTATCTCAGAAGGGCGAACTGGGCCGTGAACCGAAGCTGAGGTCCGTCGTCCCTCCGGAAATCATACCCCTCGAGGCTGAACACCAGCCGGTCGCCGAAAGCGAAATAATCGACGGCCGCCCCGAGCTCCGATTCGATAATCCCGGCCCGGGGTGACCAGGGTCCGAAGCGCATCCCGGCCTGAAGGGAAAATTTAAAGCCGTCAAGCCGCGGGTCGTCGACAACCTGGCCGAGGAAGAAGCTCCGCGGCGCGAGGTAAAATCCCGCTGAGAGAAAGCTCTTAAATTTCTCTGTGCGTCCCAGATAATCCGCTCGGTAGTTTCCCACGGCCTTCAGCCGGCTGATCGGCGCGGCCGCCTTTTTGACCGCGCCGAGCGCTTCTTTCGCCTCGTTATAGAGATCGGGATTTTCGGCCAGTTTGCCCAGAGTTCCCTCGCCTCGATGGATCTTTTCCAGCGTCTCCCGAAGCAACCGGAGTGACTTCTCCATCTCGTCCAGCCCGGACTGAAGCCTGGCCAGATTTTCTTTGATCGATTCCTTGTTCTCTCCGACGATCTCCCGCAATTGTCTCGACGCCTCGACAAAATTGTCTGCCGCCGCGGCAAACCTTGAATTCATTTCCTCCGCCGCCGCGGCGGCGCTCCGGATTCCGGCTTCCAACGGGTCTTTATTAGCCGCCAGAAATTGATCCAGCTCTTTTGAGGCGGAGGCCAAGCTCTGGAGAATGTCCTGAAGGTTCCGCGCCGTTTCGTCACCTGTGATCCGGCGCAGGGAGCCGGCGACTCCCCTGACCTCTTCACCGATGGAAAGGGCCAGATCGCCGACCTGGTCCAGGCCGATGCTCGCTCGGACGTCAATCGTCTCCCCGGGCTGACAATTCGTCGGCTCCTCGCCGGGAAAAATCTCAATATATTTTTCCCCCACCAAGCCGAGAGAGGCCAAGCTCGCCTTGGACCCTCGGGGAACTTTGTATTCAGGAAAAATGTTCAGGACGAGCCGGGCCTTTCGCTCCGCCAGACGAATTTCCCTCACATAGCCGATTTTCACCCCGGCCAGGCGAACGGCCGCGTTCTTCTCCAACCCCGTTACGGTCGGGAAATGGGCGTAAATTTGATAGCCGGGCTTCTTGAACCAGGTGGACATATCGCCGACCACAAAAATGAATGCGGCCAGGATAAGGATGGCCCCACCCACAAAGATGCCGATTCTCGCTTCCCGGCTCATCGCTTTCTCCTCTCTTCCTACCCGTTTTTGATCGGGCCCTCGGCTTGTCCGTGGATAAACTGCTGAACGATCGGGTTCGCTGACCGTTGGATCTCCTCGGGCGTCCCGATTTCGATGATCCGTCCCTCGTAGAGCATGGCGATTCGGTCGGCGATCTTGTAAGAACTGGCCATGTCATGGGTGATCGCCAGAGCGGTGACGCCCATTTCCTTTTTCAGCTGGTTGATCAGGTCGTTGATCGAATCTGCCCGGATTGGGTCGAGCCCGGTGGAAGGCTCGTCGTAGAGCATGATTTCCGGCCGGTAGGCGATCGCCCGGGCCAGCCCGGCCCGTTTCTTCATCCCGCCGCTGAGCTGATGCGGCATCAAATCTTCAGCCCCTCTCAGCCCGACCAGGTCGAGGCTCTCGGAAACCCGGGATCTAATCTCTTCCCGGCTCAGGCGGGTATAGCGCTCCAAGCCGAAGGCGACATTCTCGGCCACGGTCATCGAGTCGAAGAGCGCCGCGGCCTGGAACAGCATCCCGAACCTTCGGGTGATGCGTTGCAGATCATCCTCCCGCAACCGGGTGATCTCGACGCCGTCGACAAAGATCTCGCCCGCGTCCGGCCGGAGAAGGCCGATGAGATGCTTGATCAAGACACTTTTCCCCGAGCCGCTCTGTCCGATGACGACCATCGTTTCTCCCTTCTCGACAGTCAGGTTGACGCCGCGGAGGACTTTCTTAGCGCCGAAGGCCTTTTGCAGATTGACGATTCTGATCATCTGGTCAACGTCGCCGGGAGGATTTTGCTGAGGAAAAAATTCAGGATCAGGATGGAGATGCTGGACAGGACGACCGTCCGGGTCGTGGCCCGGCCGACTCCTTCCGCCCCCCCTTCCGTCTTGAGCCCTTGCCAGCAGCCGATGATGGCGATGACGACCCCGAAGGTCGCCGCTTTGATCAGCCCGCTGGCCACATCCCAGAGCTCCAGATAGCGAAGCGTGTTCTGGAGATAAATCGTCCGGTTGACCCCCATGATCACCGTGTTGTAGAAAAAACCGCAAGCAATCCCGATGATGTCTCCGTAAAGAGTCAAGCAGGGAAGCATGAAAAACGCCGCGATCGTCCGGGGAACCACAAGGTAGCGAATAGGATTGGCTCCCAGACTGTGGAGGGCGTCGATTTGCTCGGTAATTTTCATGCTCCCGATCTGAGCGGCCATGGAAGACCCGACGCGGCCGGAAATCATCAATCCGACGAGGATCGGAATCAATTCCTTGGACAGACCGAGAGAGATGATCGGCCCGCCATAGCTCTCCGAGCCGGGCCCGATATAGCGGTGGAAACCGATGTAGGTTTGAAGGCCGAAGACCAGCCCGCCGAAGGCCGCCGTGAGGGAGACGACGGGCAAAGAGCGCACGCCGATCTCTTCAAGCTGCTGAAGGAGGATCCGATGTTCCCTCGGCCTCCGGAAAAGGTTTTTCAGCGTCCTATAAAAAAGGATGCCGACCTCACCCAGCTCCTCAAAAACCGCCGTCACGGCTGCGTTTTTGGCAAGGCTGGCCATGTCAGGCTTCCGGGTACTGGAAATCCAGCTCGGCGTTGGCGAATCGGGCAAATTTATTGATGAAGGCGAGCTTGAAGACATCCGTCGGGCCGTTTCTCTGTTTGGCCACGTTGATCTCGGCGATTCCCCGCAGGCTCTCGTCGTTCGGCTGATAGACCTCGGGCCGGTAGATGAAAATGACGACATCGGCGTCTTGCTCGATGGCCCCGGACTCCCGGAGGTCCGAGAGCTGCGGCCTCGGCTCCCGCCGTCCCTTTTCCGGCGCCCGGCTGAGCTGAGAGATGCCGACAACCGGGATCTGGAGCTCTTTAGCCAGCTCTTTCAGGGAGCGAGAAATAAAAGCCATTTCCTGATTTCTGTTCTCAAAACGGCCGCCCGGCCGCATGAGCTGGATATAATCGATGAAGACGATGTCCAGGCTGCGCTCCAACTTCAGGCGGCGCGATTTGGCCTTCATCTCCATCACTGTCAACCCGGGCGTTTCGTCGATGAAAATCCGGGCCCGGGAAAGAGCCTCGGCGCTGAGTTTGAGCTTTTCAAACTCCCGTTCGCTGACAAATCCGGTTCTTACTCGGCGGATGTCGAGCTGGCTGTCGGCCGCGAGCAGACGGACGATGATCTGCTCCTTGGCCATTTCCATGGAAAAAAAGCCGACGGCGAAATCGGTGTTCATGCCGACATACTGAGAGATATTCAGGCAAAGAGCGGTTTTGCCCATGGAAGGCCGGGCGGCGACGATAATGAGCTCGGACCGCTGAAAGCCGGAAGTCAGATTGTCCAGGAGGCGAAAGCCCGTCGGAATGCCGATGACAGCTTCCCGACGCTCGGCAAACTGGGCGATCATTTCCAGGGTCGGCTTGGTCAGTTGATGGACCGGAATGAAGCCCGGCTTGACCCGTTGCTCGGCGACTTCGACGATCGCCGCCTGGGCTTCATTGAGCAGTTCGTCCGCGTCTTCCTTCTGCTCGTAGCTCGAGGAGATGATTTTGGCCGAGGAGAGGATCAGCCGGCGGAGCAGAGCTTTTTCTTTAATGACTTGGGCGTAATACTCGATGTTCAAACTTTTGGGAACGCCGTCCATCAGGGAGGAGAGATAGGCCGCCCCGCCGACATCTTCGAGAGCGCCGTCCTTCTTCAACTCCTCGCTCAGTGACAGTAGATCCACGGGCACTCCCTTATCCACCAGGGCGATAATCTTCTCGATGATCTTGCGGTTGGAATCCTTGTAAAAATCCTGCGGGGAAATGACCGAGAGCACGGCATGGAGAGACTCGTTCTTGACCAGAATGCCGCCGAGAACGGTTCTCTCCGCTTCTTCGCTGTGCGGCGGCGCTTTCTTTAAAAACATCAGGTCGAGTTCCATGGTCAATCTCTCCCGGTTCCTCCGCCGGCGGCCGTTATTCTTTGGCCGGAGTCTTGCTTGCCGCTTCCTCCGCCGGCCGCTCTTCTTTCCGAACTTCCACTCTCAGCATCGCCTTGTCGTCATGAAACACCTTCACCGGAATGGTATAGTTCCCCAGCCGCCGGATCGGCTCCTCCAGCAGGATTTTCTTTTTTTCGATGTCGAACCCCAGCCGGTCGAGCTCGTCCTTGATATCGGCCGCGCTGACCGAGCCGAAAATCATGTCCTTCTCGCCCGACTTTCGCTCAAAGACGAGGACGAGCTGCTCAAGACGGGCGATGGTCTCCTGAAAAGAAAGACGTTCTTTCTCCAGCTTTCTTTTCAGCGCCTGCCGTTCGATCTCGATCATCTTCAGGTTGGACGGCGTCACCTCAAGGGCCAGCTTCTTGGGAATCAAATAGTTCCTTCCAAAGCCGTCCGAAACGTTCACCAGATCGCCTTTGCGGCCGACGTTTTCCACATCCTGTTTCAATATGACCCGCATGTTGCCTCCATCTCCGGGCGTCAGAATCAATCTTCGGTAAAAGGAAGAAGGGCCATCAGGCGCGCCCGCTTGACGGCCGTCGCCAGCCGCCGCTGGTGAAAGGCGCAGGTCCCCGTTACCCGCCGAGGAGATATTTTGCCTCGTTCCGGGACGTACTTGCGCAGGATGTCCACGTTCTTGTAGTCGATCTCCTTGAGATTGCGCTGGCAGAAACGGCAGAACTTCCTTTTCGGCGGGAAGAACTTCCGGTAAGACGGCTTCTCCATTCTCTCTTCTTTGGCCATTTCACTTGACTCCTTCGTCCCCTTCGGAAGAGGGGATCTCATCTCCGAAGCTTCTCTCCGGTGAGGCGGAAGCGGTCTCCTTGACCTCTGCCGGGAACTCCTTCTTCTTCTTCCGCCGTCTAACCGTTTCCCGCGCTTCCTTCTTCAACGTCAGAAAGCGCAAAACGGCTTCGGTCTGTTTGAATCGCCTCTCCAGCTCCAGGGGGATGTCGGCGGCCCCTTCATAAAGGAAAAAGAAATAGGCCGCCTCGTTGAATCTCTTGATCGGATAGGCAAGCTTCCTTTTCCCCCATCTCTCCTGTTTGACGAGCTTTCCCTGCTTCTGAGAAATGACATCCAGGAGTTGG
>CAZNVB010000196.1:0-1633 GCA_964576265.1 uncultured Eubacteriales bacterium
TCATTGATCAGATCGAACTCCGGGTTGTAATGAAAGTTCATGACGGCGTCGATCGCCCGGTCGGCCACGGCGACGATGTCTCGATCCGGTTTGACTTCGAGCATCGATGTGGCCAAGTTCAGGAGCATGAACCAATGACCGCCGATCCGGGCTCCGGGGATGAGCGGCAGCGTTTTGACATAGCTCTGCGCCGCCTCGGGGAAATAATCGGGCCGATCGTAGAGGCGCAGGCTTTTCATCATCAATTCCTTGGCCATCTCCCAGTACTCTTCTCGGCCGGCGGCCTTGGCATATTCCTGAAGACCGAGAGCGATGAAAAGGTCGCCGTAGAAATTCGGCGGCGGAGGGGCGATCGGCTTCCCTTCGCGGGAAAAGTTCGCCGGCCAGAAGGAATCCCCTTCGGGGCGCGTCCGGAGAATGAATTCGACCGCGCGGCGGGCAATTTCGAGATAGCGCGGATTTTTCTCCAGTTTATGGTAAAGGAATGAGAAGCTCCACAGTCCCCGCCCCTGATACCAAGTATATTTTTCCGTGGTAATGTTTCGTCCTTTGAGATCGGTATGGCACATGAAGCCGCCGTATTCTGGGTCGACGACATAGGCATCGACAAAAGGGAGAAAATCATCAAAAAGATAGGATCGATATTGAGCGATCAGCTCGCCGAGCGGCTTCCCGGCCAGCTGATCGACTGGTCGAGAGGTCGGCACGCTTCCCGCCTTTCCCTTATTTTCCGCTTTCTCTCCGCAGCCGGCCAAAAAAACCGGCGCCGAGGCAGCAGCGCAGGATTCCAGAAATTTCCTTCGTCTCATCGTTTGGCCTCCTCTGATTCAAAATTCGGACGTCCAAATGACTTCTTTTCCAACCAGGCTAAGAGAGATGGGATCCTTCTTCCTCAGACCGGGTTCGCTTTTTTCCCAAGCGCATCACCCCGCCTAAAAGAACGAGGACTCCGGCGATGGCCAGATCGATCCGAAAAGCCCGCTGGTCTCGATAATAGAAGAGAATGAAAAACGAGATGGCCGCAATCGCCAGGCCGAAGACGATGAGCATAAAACCGATGATCCGGAAAGGAGAGAGGGCTTTTTTCTCCTGCTCCTCAAAAAGAAACGGCTTCTGAAGGTCGGCAAAGAATTTCTCACGCCGGGCGATCTCGTCTTCGGGCGTCGGTTTGGAGATCGTGCCCAACCACATCCCTAAAAGCGTCGCGGCCACACTGAGCACGGTGGCGGCTGAATTCCAGCCGCTCCGCAGCCAGAAATCGAGCCGCGGGTTGACTTTCATTTCCTCGACATTCCATTGGACGAGGAAAAAATTGGCCAGGACGAGAAAAACGCCGGTCAGAGATCCGGCAAGGACTCCCCAGAGCGTCCCGCGAGCGTTGAATTTTTTGGACAGCAGCCCCAAGACAAGGGGAAGCATGATCGCCGGTCCGAAGGCGCTGAAGATCCGGAACATGATGTCCATCAGGTTGAAACCCCGGAGAGAGTTGAAGAGGATGGCCAAAAGGACGGTGACGGTGCCGATGAGGATGGTGAACATTCGGCCCAGGAAGACTTCTTCTTTTTCCGTGAGCTGGGGCTTGATCTTCTTTTTATAAAAGTCCCTGGTCAGAACGCCCGACAGGGTATTGAAT
>CAZNVB010000197.1:0-13088 GCA_964576265.1 uncultured Eubacteriales bacterium
GAAAATCGGCAGCGATTTTGGCCGTCATGATGGGGAGTCTGGCCATCTCCCCGGCAGCCAGGGACGAAGCGGTGGAAAATTCGGTGATAATCGTTCCGTCGCCTCCGAGTTCACTCTCCAATCGCCATTATGTGTCCAACCGCGAGCCTCTCGTTCCGAGCCCTCTCCTCAAGCTTCCGATCGGAGAGATCGCTCCCAAAGGCTGGCTCCTCAGCCAGCTTCAACTCATGCGCCGCGGGTTGACAGGGCGACTGCCGGAGTTGAGTCCCTTCCTGAAAGAGGACAGCGGGTGGGTCACGCTCCAGGGACGCGGCTGGGAGGAAATGCCTTACTGGCTCAAGGGATACGCCGACCTGGGCTACATCCTGAAAGACCCGGAGATTATCGCCGCGGCCGAAAAATGGCTGGATCGAATCTTCCGCAGCCAGCAGGAAGACGGATATTTCGGTCCGCTGGCGAACCGCCAGAACCGCGATCTCTGGCCGAACATGCTGGTTCTTTCCTGTCTCCAGAGCCTTTATGAAGCGAAGCGGGACGAGCGGGTCATCCCGTTCATGAGGAAATATTTCCGCTTCGAGTGGAACCTTCCGGTCGAAGACCTCCTTCCCGAGAGCTGGCAGAAATTGCGCGGCGGCGAGAACCTGGAAAGCGTTTACTGGCTCTACAACCGGACCGGCGAGCCGTTTCTCCTTGATCTGGCCCGGCGGATTTACGAGCGGACGGCCGATTGGGAGAGCGACATCATCAGCCCGGAACGCGACAAGAATTGGTCGGTGAGCTCGTTTTACCACGGGGTCAATATCGCCATGGGAATCCGCTATCCCGGAGTGTATTATCAGCAGGCCGGAGATCCGAAGTATCTCGAGATCGTGGAGAAGAATTATCGTCTCCTTATGGGGGAGTACGGCCAGCAGCCGGGCGGCATGTTCGGAGCGGATGAGAACATCCGGCCCGGTTATAACGACCCCCGCTATGCGGCCGAGACCTGCACCATGGTCGAGCTTATGCACAGCAATGAGTCCCTCTTGAAAATCTCGGGTCGGGCGCGTTATGCCGACCGGTGTGAGGAGATCGCTTTCAACTCGCTTCCGGCGGCCATGACTCCCGACCTCCGCAGCCTTCATTACCTGACGGCGCCAAACCTGATCTCCTGCGACAGCTCCGGCGAGCACGATTTTCAAAACGAGGGGACGCTCCTCTCCTATGATCCCCGCTCCTATCGCTGCTGCCAACACAATGTCGCCTTCGGCTGGCCCTATTTTGCCGAACATCTCTGGTTGGCGACTTCGGACAACGGGCTGGCGGCCGTCCTTTATGCTCCCTCGGAGGTCAAGGCAAAGGTGGGCTCCGGAGAGGAAGTCCGGATTTCGGAAGACACCTGGTACCCATTCGGCGATTTCATCGATTTTACCGTCTGGACGGAATCGACCGTCGTGTTTCCGCTCTACCTGAGAATTCCCGAATGGGCCGACCAGGCATCCATTGCCTTGAACGGCCGGAAAGAAGAGGTGAGTCTGAAGCCGGGAAATTATGCCGTCCTGAAGCGGGAATGGCGAAACGGCGACCAGATCAGGCTCGAATTTTCGCCCTCCATCAAAGTCGCCACCTGGCCAAAAGCAGGGAATTCGGTTTCCATCAAGCGCGGTCCGCTCTGGTTTTCCCTGAAGATTGGCGAAGAATGGAAAAGGTATGGCGGGACCGACGAATGGCCGGCCTACGAAATCCTTCCCCAAACTCCTTGGAACTACGGCCTCGTTCTCGATCCTGAACGACCGGGCCTATCGGTTGGAGTGGAGAAACAGGAACCGCCTGGTTATCAGCCGTTTGAGCTCGAAAAGGCGCCGATTGTCCTCAGGGCCAGAGCGAAACGGCTTCCTCAATGGAAAGCAGAGGGAAGGATGGCGGGAAAAATTCCGCCCGGACCGGTGTCTTCTCCTGAGCCAATCGAAGAGGTCAAGCTGATTCCGATGGGCTGCGCCCGGCTCAGGATCTCATCGTTTCCCCTGGTGGCTCAAATGAAGTAAGACATTTGGGACATTTTGATCACATTCTCATTTTTCAAGAGTGAAAGGAAGGTTTGAAGAGTGAGGAGGAAGGAAAATGTCTAGAAAAGCGCAACCCGCGCTCGCTTTGTTCTTTTTTCTCTTGATTTCTTCTTTTTCGATGGCGCTCGGTGAAGAGCAGACAAAGCCGAATCCAAGAGATTTCACGGCCCACCTCATCGGGCACGCCCATATCGACCTCGCCTGGCTCTGGCTCTGGGAGGAAACGGTCCATGAGATTGCCGTTCAAACCTTCAAGGGCACGCTCGCTCAGATGGAGAAGATGCCCGGACTGACCTTTGCCCAGAGCCAGCCTGCGATTTATGAAGCGGTGGAAAAACTCGACCCCGGACTTTTCAAGAAAATCAAGGAAAAAATCAAAGAGGGAACATGGATTCCGGTCGGGGGAATGTGGGCTGAACCCGACCTCAACATGCCGGACGGAGAATCCCTGGCCCGGCAATTGCTCTACGGGAAAAAATACTTTCAGGAGAAGTTCGGCCTGGACGTTACCGTCGGCTGGAACCCGGATTCGTTCGGACACAGCTTCCAGCTGCCTCAGATCCTGAACAAAGCGGGAATCAAGTTTTACGTCTTCGAGAGATGCGAACCCGGAGTGGGACCGGTTTTTTGGTGGGAGGGAGCGGACGGCTCACGGGTTTTGGCCTATGTTCCTCCAGGATGGTATCTCGTCGATTTGAAAAACGGCGTCCGCGATTTGCTTCTTGAAGCGTCGAAGCTCACTCCTCTTAAAGAATTTATGCTTCTTTACGGGGCAGGGGATCACGGCGGCGGACCCCGGCCGACGGACGTGGAAGCGATCCTCAAGTTCAGGGATGACCCCGGGCATCCCCGGCTGGCATTTGTCAATCCCGAGAATTACTTCAAAAACCTCGAGTCGAGCGGGATTGAATTTCCTGTTGTGAAAAAGGAGCTGAATTTCACTTTCCCGGCCTGCTACACGACTCAGGCCGAGACGAAAAAGTGGAACCGCCGTCTGGAAAACCTGCTTCTTTCGGCCGAAAAGTTTTCCGCCCTGGCCGTTTTCTCCGGCTTCCGGGATTACTATCCGGAAAGGGATATCGATGAAGCCTGGAAGACCGTCTTGCGTCAGCAGTTCCACGACATCCTTGACGGATCGAGCATCGGCCCGGTCTATGAGGAATCGCGCCGATATTATGAGGAAGCAGGGGAGAGGGGCAAACGGGCCCTGGATTTCTCCCTCGAGGCGATCGCCAACCAGATCGACACCCGGGGCGAAGGCCGGCCCCTTGTCGTCTTCAATCCCCTTGGCTGGGAAAGGACGGAGCCTCTGGAGGTCGAGCTGAGTCTGACCGCCGGCGCAAGGAGCTTTAGGATCCTAAGCCATGATGGGCGTGAAATCCCGTTTCAGGTCATTGGAGAAGAGACCAAAGGAGCGAAGAGGATACGAAAAATTATTTTCGTGGCTGAAAATATTCCGGCCATGGGATACAGATTGTTCCGTGTGCTCGATGCGGACCAAGAGCCGACCTTCAAATCCCTCCTGACGGCATCGCCGAACGGTCTGGAGAATGAATTTTTCCGTTTGAGCTTTGACCAGAAAACGGGCTGGCTGAAGAGCCTCTACGACAAAACTCAGAGAAAAGAAGTTTTGGCCGGAGAAGGAAATGTCCTCCAGGCGATCATAGATGAGCCGCCTTCCATGTCTGCCTGGGAACTCGGGCTCAAGGATGAATTCTGGAAGATCGGCGAAAAGGGCGCCCGGGTTGAAGTCCTCGAGAAAGGCCCGGTCAGAGCGACGATCCGGGTGACGAGCTCGTTCCGGAATTCGACCTTCATCCAGGACATCATCCTTCATTCAAAGCTCCGGCGGGTGGACTTCCGCCTGCAGATGGACTGGCAGGAAAGGAATCTCATGATCAAGGCCGCCTTTCCGGTGGCGGCGGAAAACGGCCGGGCCGATTTCGAAATCCCCTACGGCTATGTGACCCGACCGGCCGACGGAACCGAAGTCCCGGCGCTCAAATGGATCGATCTGTCGGAAGAGAATGGAAACTCCGGCGTCAGTCTTCTCAACGACTGCAAATACGGGTTTGACGTCAAAGGCAACGTGATGCGTCTGTCGGTCATTCACGGCGCGACATCCCCCGATCCGGAGGCCGATCGGGGAGAACACGAACTCGTCTATTCTCTCTTTCCTCACCAAGGAAACTGGCAGGACGCCGGGACGCATCATAAGGCCTATGAGCTCAATAATCCCCTGATCGCCAGGATGGCCATGGTTCACGACGGACGGCTGCCGGCCGTCCATTCCTTTTTCCGTATCGAACCGCCAAACGTCGTCCTTTCGGCGATGAAAAAGGAATCGGGGTACGACGAGCGGGCCTTGATCCTGAGATTTTACGAAACCTTCGGCCGGGAAAGTCGGTTGGGGCTTGAATTGCCGTGGGAGGTCGAAGCCTGGGAGACCGACCTACTCGAGAGGCCCTGGAAAAAGATCGAGTCGAATGGTAAAATAATGGATCTTTTTTTCAAGCCTTTCGAAATTAAGACGATCAAAATCGAACTTCGACCAAGGAGGACGGAATGAATTTGAAGCCAGCGATTCGGGCGACGGCCCTTACTGTCGCGGTCTTTTCCCTCAGCGTTCTTCAGGCGGAGCCACAGGATCCGGTCGTCGAAAGTACGGTTCCCGAGCTTACGGAGTTCCACGACGTCATCTACCCGATCTGGCACACGGCTTACCCGGAAAAAGATTATGCGGCTCTTCGCCGCTTTGCTCCCGAAGTGAAAAGCGGGGCGGAAAAAATCTTTGCCGCCAAATTGCCTGCCATTCTGCATGAAAAGCAGGAAAAATGGAACCGGGGATTGATCGAGTTCAGAGCAGCCGTCGATGATTACCTCAAATCCGCCGCCGATTCTAACGATCAGGCTCTCCTTGCTGCGGCTGAAGTCCTCCACGCCAAATACGAGATGCTGGTCCGGATCATCCGGCCGGTGTTGAAAGAGATTGAAGCCTTCCACAAGGTTCTGTATGTCATTTATCACAAATATTTGCCGGATAAGAACTACGAAGGAATCCGGGCTGTGTCCGAAGATCTGACGCTCAAGGCCGAGGCGATCACCAAGGCATCGCTCCCCAAGCGTCTCGAAGAAAAAACAGAGGCTTTCAAGACGGCCGCTGAGGCGCTCTATGAATCAACCAAGGCCCTCGGCCAAGCCTTGGCATCCGGCGAAGGAAAGGCCGTCGAGGCGGCCGTCGAGGCCGTCCACACAAAATATCAGGTCGTGGAAAAGATTTTCGACTAGGACCGGAGAGCGCCTTTTCGCCGCTTCCGCCGCTGCCTCTTCTGTTGCCCATCAAATCCATAACTTTTTTAGGCCTTTTTCATTCTCTCGCCCCGAATCTGACTAATCGCGTTTCTGATGACGGTTGAGTGAAGAGCGCGAGCGCTACTCAGGGGAGCTAAATTCAGCTGAATTCACCGCCGCGGTCAATTCCCGCCGGCGTCTTTACTTCCTCATGTCCTTGTGATAGAAGCTATGCGAAAAATCATGGGGAGGAGACGATGAACAAACACGCGTCCGGCCTCAGTCGTCGGAGATTCCTGAGTTCATCGCTGGTCGCGGGAGCCGTCGGAGCCGCCGGATTTTCGCTCCTTGGTGCGGGCTCTTTGCGGCCGCAGTCCCGTTCGCCACAGCCGGGAAAACGGAGAGTCGCTTTGGTCGGCACGGGCGTGCGGGGCAGCTCGCTCTGGGGAAAAGAGCTCCTGGCCAATTATTCCGATGTTCTGGAGATGGTCGGTCTGTGCGATACCAACCCCATCCGGCTCGAGTATGCGAAGGACTATATGGGAGCGAAATGCCCGACTTTCAGCGACTTCGGTAAGATGCTGAGCGAAACGCAGCCGGAGACCGTGATCGTCACGACCGTGGATTGTTTTCACGCGAAATATATCTGTTGGGCTATGGAGAAAGGCTGCGACGTGATCACCGAAAAGCCGATGTGCACCGACGAAAAAATGGTCCAGGAGATCATGGATACGGAAAAGCGCACGGGCAAGAAACTTATCGTAACGTTCAATTATCGCTATGGACCGGACGCTACAAAGATCAAAGAAATTCTGATGGGAGGGGAGCTCGGCGATATCTGGTCGGTTGACTTTCACTATTATCTGGATGTCTATCATGGCGCATCCTATTTCCGGCGCTGGCACGCCTTCAAGCAGTTCTCGGGATCGCTTTTGGTCCACAAGGCGTCGCACCATTTCGACCTGATGAACTGGTGGCTCGAAGCCGAGCCGGTGGAGGTCGTTGCTACCGGCGAACTCAGGAAATACGGCTACAACGGCCGCGTCAGAGGCCAGAACTGCCGAGCCTGTCCACATAAGTCGGGCTGCGAATTCTTCTGGGACATTACCAAGGATCCGCAGGCGATGAACCTCTATGTCAGGGCGGAATCGGCCGACGGCTACATCCGCGATGCCTGCGTTTTCAGGGAGAGGATCAATATCTGGGACACCATGGCCGTTCAGGTTCGCTATCACAATCGAGTGATGATGAGCTATTCGCTCAACGCGACAATGCCTTATGAAGGATTCTTGGTCGGATTCAACGGCAGCAAGGGCCGGCTCGATGTCCGCGTCTATCACAATCAGCCCTGGCCGGTGGAACACCTGGCGGAATTCCGAATCACGGAGAACTTCAAATCGAGCCGGACATTTTCGCTTCAATCGGGCGGGGAAGGACACTGGGGGGCCGACCAGGTGATGCAGGATCAGATTTTCCGGCAGAGCCGACCCGATCCCTTAGGACGATCGGCGGGAAGTCGGGACGGGGCGCTCTCGGCGATGGTCGGTATCGCCGCCCGGCGAAGCATCGAACAGTCGCGTCCGGTGAAGATTGAAGAGCTGGTCAAGATCTGATTCCGTTCGGTTATACGGCCGAATGTGCAGCCAACGTCGAATTTAGGAATTTGGAGTGCCGGCCTGGCTGAGAAGCTCCTTGACGCGGCTCAAGAGATTTTTTGTATCGAGAGGCTTGTTCAGGAGATCATCGGCGCCGCAGAATCGCGCTTCTGACTTGAAGGGCATCCCTTTATAAACGGCCGTCATGAGAATGATTTTCATTCCCGCGAGATCCGGATTTTCCTTGATCTTTTTGCACAAATCGATGCCGTGCAATTTCGGGAGAAGCATATCGCTGATCATCAGATCGGGCTTAATCCGGCAAGCCAGATCATAGCCATCGGCTCCGTCCCTGGCGATGGCAACTTCATAGCCTGCCCGGGCCAGCGTCATCTGCAGCATGGTGAGCGTAACCTTGTCGTCGTCGACCACGAGTATTTTAGCCATTTTTTTTATTATACAAAAAAAGAGTCTGAGCTTTAACCCTCCACGGCGAATTTAGGTTTTGCGGTCTGCCAGCGGCCGCTCGTAAAGTCGGGGTAGGCGACAGGCACTCCTCCCTTGGCGATCGACTCCTCCGAGAGAGGACCGTTGGCGCTCATCAGGGCGGCATCATAGACGTCGAGCGGCGTCTGGGTCCCATTCCGGACGGCCTCGACGAACAATCTCAGCTCGAGATCATCCGTCCCGCCGTGCGAGAATTCTCCAGCCCGGCCGCGGATGGCCTTCCACCACGAATGCTCGTAAAGCTCTTGGTATGGGCCGAATGGCTCCCATTGATGATATCGAGGGCTCTTTCCGGCAAGATAGACAGCCTGTTTGCCCTCGTCGTAGATGCCCCGGCTTCCCTGGATCAGCCACCGGTTGTCGTAGGGGCGGGGGAGTTGCATATCATAGTTGATGACGATCGTCTTTCCCTTTTTCGTCCGCACCACGGAGGAAACGATATCGCCCTGTTTGAAAATTCGCTTCGCGTTCGGGTGGTCGGGGCCGAACCGCCGCAGGAAATAGTCGTTGATGCCGCAGCTCTTCGTTGCCCTGGAGACGATGGAATCGTAATAATCGCCGCAGCCGATATCCAGCCAACTCAAGACCGGCCCCTGCTGGTGAGTCGGATACTGATCACGGTTGTGGTGAACCAGGTATTTGGCCGGCCAGCGGTCTAACCCTGTGTCCGGATCGAAGAACCAGTGGTCGATACAGTCATGAGAATGAGCGCAGTGGCAATGGATGATCTCCCCGAGCAAGCCCCGACGAATCATGTTCAAAACGGCCAGGTTATCCCGCCGGAAGCTCCAGTTTTCGAGCATCATGCAGGGCACGCCGGTCGCCTCATGGGTTCTCACGAGTTCCCAGCATTCCTCGAGAGTGTAGGCGGCGGGGACCTCGACGGCAGCGTACTTGCCCGCTTTCATGGCGTCGACCGCCATGGGTGTATGCCATTCCCAATACGAGGCGATGACGACGGCATCGATATCATCACGCTCCAGAAGTCGACGGTAATCGGTCTCGTCCTTGCCGTAACCCTCGGGCTTTTCGCGGCCGGACTTGACGACCAGATCTTGAGCCATCTCGAGATGAACGGGCTGAATATCGCACAGAGCGGGAAATTCGAGCCCCTCCATGCCCAGAAGGATGCTCAGCAGACCTCGGCCGCGGTTTCCCGTTCCGAGAACAGCGATCCGAACTGGCTTTTTTTCCATGGGTTCGGCAAGGAATCTTCCCTCGGGGAGACAGAAGTTTTGAAAGCGGGCTCCGCCGGCTGCCATACCGATTACTACAGCGGCGTTCGTCTTGATGAAATCTCTCCGCCGGATCGACATGCGACCTCCTTGGCAAAAGCTGAGCTTATCTTGTCAGACTTTTAATCAAATTTCAATCTCCCTCGATCCCAAACTTGGGATCATATTTCTTGCCCCATGAAAATGCCGATTTTGGCGAATTTAAAGAATACAAAAAGAGAAATATGAGAAGAGAAATGTTTGACTCGAAACGCAACTCCTGGGATAATTTTTCTTGTCCTGATGAGAATGAAGAAGAAAACAATTCCGACTAAACAATAGGGGACCCAAGAATGGCTCAAAGAACATGCCCAAAATGTGGGCAAGAGAATCCCGAAAAAGCCAAATATTGTGGTGAGTGCGGAACCTTCATCGCCGTCGAGAAGGATGCCGTCGGCGAGACGCTCCCCGAAATTTTCGGAGAAATGGAAAGGCACGAGGAGGAGATCCAAGCCGAGACCTCCATCGAGCCGGAATCTTCTAGAGATCTCCCGGACAGCCCGGCCGTCGGTGGCCTCAAAGAAGAGACGGAAATAAGCGCGGGGCCGCCCAAGGCTCAGTCCCCGCCCTCCATGTTCGGCGAACGTTATAAGATTGTAGACGTCCTGGGCAGCGGAAGGCTGGGAATTGTCTATCATGTCTTCGATAAGGCGTTTGAACGAGACCTCGCCCTGCGGTTGATCAAAGTCAGATCCGACTTGGAAAAGGCCGCCATCGAACGGGCCGTCTATGATTTCAAAAAGGAACGGCGAATCGTCCACAAGAACATCGGCCGGATTTTTGAGCTCAGCGCAGAAAAGGATAATCTTTTCCTGACCATGGAATACTCTCCAGGCAAAGAACTCCAATTGCTGTTGATCGAAAAAGGTCGGCTGCCCATCGGGATGGCGCTCGACCTGGCCAGGCAGCTCAGCCGGGGCCTGGTCGAAGCCCATCGGCTGGAATCACTGCACTGCGACTTGAGACCGGGCAATATCATGATCGACGCCGAGGGGACGGCCAGAATCATGGATCTCGGAGTCGTCAAATTCTTACAACGAGAGGGAATCCTTGCGCCCGATTTCAACAAAAGATGGCCCGAATATCTCAGTCCGGAGCAAATCGAGGACAAGGAGCCGGACGCTCGATCGGATCTCTATTCCCTGGGCCTGATTTTCTACGAAATCTTTACGGGACAACCGGCATTTAGCGCCCGAACCCCCGCCGATCTCATCAAAAAAAGGCTCAACGAGAGTCCCAAGATCCCCCGGCTGATCAATCCTTTGATCACAGAAGAATTGAGCCTCCTGATTCTAAAATGCCTGGAAAGGGATCCGGAGAAACGTTATTCGTCGGCCAAGGCCCTGAATTCTGAACTCGAACAGATCGAAGCTGTTTCGATCTCACCGCTTGCTCCGGTCGTGGAGCAGGCCCCCATTTCCGGAGAAAGAGCGGACCGTGCGGAAAAAGAGGCGAAGGCCAAGCCGGCGAAAAAAGAAAAAAGAGATCGAACCGGATGGGAATGGCGAAAATTACTGCCTGCGAAAAGGATCCTTATTCCTGTTCTAATTGTCATTGCGGCCGCCGGACTGGGAATTTTTTCCTGGCGCGCCGCCTTCAGCCCGGAAAGAAAGGCTTTGCCCGTCAGTTCGCCGACCAAGCGCCTTTCCGTCGGAATTCTGCCCCTGCAAGAGGCGAACGGGACGCCGAGCGAACAGGATTTTGGCGATGGATTGACGGAATTGATCATCAGCGGTTTGAAGAAAATGGACGCCGTCTTTGTCCCGGGCGGCGATACCTCCTTTTCCCTGAGGGGAAAGGAGTTTTCGGACCGGGAGATCGCACTGAAATGCGGAGTCGGCCATCTGTTCAGGGCCACCTATCAAAAAACAGCCGGATCTTTTCTCCTCGACACCAGCCTGAGCAGTGCGACGGACGAGGCCATGGAATGGTCAAAAAAGTTTGAACGGCAGCCGGCGGAGATCAGAGGTCTTCTTGACGAGCTGATCCGAGACCTCGTCCGGAGCCTGGGTGAAAGTCCGCCTGAAGACGCTTTTCCTTCTTTCTTTAAGGATATGCCGGCAAGCTTTGAGGCTTTCAGCCTCTACGTCGAGGGCCGGTCTCTCCTGAGAAAAGGAGGAAGAGAAAACCTTGAAAAAGCCGTCGAAAAATTCCAGAAATCAGCCCAAAAAGAGCCCGGATCGGCCGCCGTCCAGGCCGCTCTCGGAGAGGCTTATATCCGCCTGGGTGAAAGCGGATACTGGCCGCCTGCGGACTCATTTCCAAAGGCGAAAATCCCCGTCTTGAGCGCCCTCGAGATCAACCCCAGCTCTGCCGAAGCGCAGACGCTTCTGGCCGTGATCAAAGAAAGGTATGATTGGGATTTTGCTGAAGCGGAGAAAAGATTCAAGGAAGCTCTCCGAATGGAGCCGAACCTGGTTTCGGCTCTGTGCTCCTATGCTGAGCTCTTATCCGCCCTGGGTCGCCATGAAGAGGCCGTGGAAAAGATTAGGCTGGCCCGCAGGGAAGATCCCCTTTCCCCGAGTGTTAACGCCAGGCTCGGCGCGATCCTCTATTATTCTCGCCGTTATGACCAGGCGATCGAAGAACTGAATAATGCCCTCGCCTTCGACCCGCTGAACGGCCAGGCTCATTATTACCTCGGGCTGGTTTTTATCCAGACCCGGCAGTATGACCTTGCCGCGCGATCGCTTCAGAAATCGGCCGAGCTCGGGGCGGATCCGATCGATGTCGGCCTCCGCCTCGGCTATCTGGGCGCTCTTATGAGACGGAGAGAAGAAGCGGGAAAAGCTCTTGCCGAGGCTATGCGAGCCTCGAAGCAGAGATATGTGTCTCTCGTCTCCCTGGCTTCGGTCTACGCCGCCCTTTTTGAGAAAGATCAGGCCTTTGCCTGCCTGGAAAAAGCGTTCGCTGACCGCGATCCACAGCTGATGATGATCAAAGTCCACCCGCTCGTCGATTTTCTGCGGCGCGAACCCTGGTTCACCAACCTGCTCGGCAAGCTCGGCCTGGAAAAGTCCATTCCTTAGCTGAGGACGACTTCCTGTCTCTCGTCGTCAAAGGAAACCCGTTTTCCCGTCTGCATGGCGGCGATGGTCATGCACAAGGCGACGGAGTGGTTATAGGCGGCCTGAATATCGGCGTTCGGCAGGCGGCGGTCACGGACGCACTCCATCCAATTCCGCATGTGGGCCAAGGTGGCGTCGTCCACGCCGGTAACGGCGGAGGTCACCACGCCTCCGGATTCGGCGAGGGAAAGCTCGGGAAGCCGGTTCTCTTTCATCCCCATGACTTCCGCCTCTTCCCTGGTCAGGCCACCCTCGGGTGTCACCTTGTTGGTATCGAGATTGAGAATACCGCCGTTCGAGACATAGATCTCTTTGGTGCCTCCGGCGGAATTCGTCATCCGCGATGAGTAATTCACCTGGAAGCCCTTGGTCCGGTCGTTGAGCGGCCCGAAGTCGAAAACAGCGGTCAAGGCGTCATAGCTCTGGCGTCCGTCCTTCCAGAGGTAGATCCCCCCGTTGACGACGACGCTCCGCGGTCTCGGCAGCCCCGTGTACCAATGAACGACGTCGATCTGATGAACCATCCACTGGCAGGGGATGCCTGAAGAATAGGGCCAGAAGAGGCGGTATTCGATGAACTTCCGCGGGTTCCATGGTTCATAAGGCCTGTTCAGAAGATAGCGCTGCCAGTCCACGTCCTCCTGGCGGCACATTTCGACGAGCTTGGGACGCCTCCACCGGCCGGGCTGGTTGACGTTCCAGGTCATGTCGACCGAGATCAAATCGCCGAAACGGCCGGAGCGGAGGAAGTTAAAAGCCTTGATATAATTCGGGGCGCTGCGGCGCTGGGTCCCGGCCTGGACGATCTTCCCGGATTTCTTGACGGCTCTGAGCGCCGCCCGGGCGTCCTCCATCGTATTGGCGAAGGGTTTTTCCACATAGACGTCGCAGCCCGCTTCGACGGCTTCGATCGTATGGAGGGCGTGCTGGAAATCCGCGGTGCTGATGATGACCGCGTCGACGGTGCCCGACTCATAGAGCTCTTCATTGTTCCGGCAGGCAAGGATCTTGCGGCCTGTTCTCGCCTCGAAAAAAGCCGCTCCCTCCTCGCGCCGGAGGCGCCAGATGTCGGACAGGGCGACGATCTCGAAATTGAGCTCGCTTGCCCAGTGGAGAAAGGCAGGAAAAAGGGAGTATTTTCCGCGGTCGGAAAAACCGACAACGCCGACCCGGATGCGTTCGTTTGCCCCGATGATTCGGCCCGATTTAAGTGAGGGAACCCCGAAGGCCAGGGCGGAGGCTCCCAACCCGATCGTGCGGATAAAATCGCGCCGCCGGACTGCGCTTTTCATGAACTCTCTCCTTTCC
>CAZNVB010000198.1:0-3634 GCA_964576265.1 uncultured Eubacteriales bacterium
TCTTTGTTCGTCATCTTCGCTATTTAACATATACCACAAAATCGTTCCGCCTTCATCCTTATTGTTTTGCCCTGTCGTTTGTGGCATAAATACGCTCGATGCTCGGAGCCGACCGCCGATTTTCCCGTCTTCTTTTTCGCCTGCCGGAGCGGCAGGAAACCACGGAATTCCGTTCCGTCCCCTTCCAAACCCTGACCGCGGCCCCGGGGATCAGGCCGCTTTGCCGATGAGCCGAAGAAAAGCCCTGGGCCAGCATTTCTTGGTCAACGCTTCGCTCATCCGGAAAATCATCGCCGTCATCTCTCCCCGGCCGGACGAACTTGTCCTTGAAATCGGGGCCGGAAAGGGAGCTCTGACCTTCCCGCTGAGCGAGCGGGCCGGAAAAGTGATCGCCGTGGAAAAAGACAAAGCCCTTATTCCGTTCCTCGTCGGCGAGAAAAGAGACAACCTGATCGTCCTCGAACAGGACGTCCTGAGGTTAAAGCTTAGAGACCTCCTCGACCGAGAGAAATCGTTTTTGGGCAAGGTAAAAATCGCCGGTAACCTCCCCTATTCCATCTCCACGCCGCTTCTCTTCCGGATTTTGAAGGAGAGGGATCTTTTCTCGGCCGGCGTCTTTCTCCTGCAAAAAGAGGTCGCGGAGAGGATCGCCGCCCGGCCCGGAACAAAAGATTTCGCGCCTCTTTCCATCCTCTTCCAGATCTATTTCGAAGTCCGGCGTCATTTTGATGTCGCGCCCGGTTCGTTCGCTCCTCCGCCGCGGGTCACCTCGACGCTCATCTCGCTGACAAAGAGAGAACGGCCTCTCCACGAGATCAGGGACGAAAAGCGGTTCGGCGATTTCCTCCGTCTTTGCTTTGCCGGCCGGAGAAAGACGCTGTTCAACAACTTGAAGAGACTTCCCCTTCCGGCCGACGCGGGAAGGAAGGCGCTCGAGCGGCTCGGTCTGCCGGAGACGATCCGGGCGGAGCAGTTGACGATCGCCAACTTCGTCCGACTTTATGATCTGTTGTCGCCTCTTTGATCCCCGACCGCCCTCATCGGAACACGCGGCTCCGCTGTTCTTCTTCAATCCTGGCGTTGTCAGAATCAGCGGAGAATGGTATAAAGCAGGGTGCGGCGAAGCGCCGCCGAAGGACAGGAATTCGAATGAGCCGGATTCGATATTACAAGCGCCTGGCCCGGGTGTTCTGGGCCTATAAAAGGCGAAAGGTCCGCCTCCCTTACCTTCCCGTCAGGCTCTGGATCGAGACGACAAGCGTCTGCAACCTCCGCTGCGTCATGTGCCCCAACCAGAACCTCAAGAAAGAGGAAAAAGGCTTCATGGACTTCGGCCTGTTTCGGAAAATCATCGACGAAGCCCGCGCTTTCGTCTTCGACGCCAACCTCATCCACCGGGGAGAAGGCCTGCTTCACCCCGAGTTCCCGCGCTTTGTGCGATACGCCCACGACGCCGGCATAACGACGAAATTCCACACCAATGCCACCTTGCTCGACGAGGAAAAGTCCCGCGCCCTCCTCGCCGCCGGCCTCGACCAGATCTCCTTTTCCTTCGACGGCTATGATCAAAAAACCTACGAGAGCATCCGGGTCAACGCCGACTTCCACAAGACCATCCGGAACATCGTCCGTTTTCTCGAGGTCAAGCGCGAGCACCGTTCCCGGACGCCCATCGCGACCCTCGAGCTCATCGATTTTCCGGAGGTCTATGCCGGAGTCGACCGGCGGCGGAAAAAAGAGTTCTTGGCGAATTTCAAAGGACTGCCTCTCGACCGGATCGAAGTCAAGGAAATGCACAATTGGGCCGGCGAGATCGGCTCGGAGCGAAAAAAGAACAAATACGTGCCCTGCACGTTTCTCTGGCAGGCGCTCGTCATTTTCTGGGACGGATCGGTCCTCCCCTGCACCCAGGATTTCCACGGTTCCCTGGCCCTCGGCAATGTCCGGGAGACGAAGCTCCGGGAGATCTGGAACAACGACCGGATGGTCCGGCTGCGGACAAAAATCCTCAGCGGCGAGACCGCCGATCTCGAGACCTGCGCCGCCTGCGACCGCCTGTGGAGAAAGCAGATCTTCGGCGTGCCGAAAGAATATCTCTGGAAGTTCCTGCTCAAGAGGATGCCCTGACAGTCGGTTGCCGGATGATTTTGTTCATGGTATGATGGTCGCCCGAACTATGACGCCGTCGTGAAGGAGGATGACAGTGATTCGACACCTCAACCGGAACAGGTTGTATCTTTTGCTTCCTCTTCTTCTGGTTTTGGCCGGCTTATCCTATTCCTCTACCGACCGCCCGATCCGCCAGGGCTCCGTGGAGGCTCTTTTCGGGAACTATAATATGAACGAGCCGCGGTTCGACGCGGTCTATCCGGGTGGCGGCCTCATGAGCGGCCTGGCCCTCTCCGCGGCGATCGTTTCCGACGTCAATTTCTACCTCGAAATCAAGTATTATTTCCGCCAGGGCAAGTTGACTTTTACCAAAGAAAAGACCAACCTCACTCTCCTGCCGGTTTCCCTCGGCTTGCGCTACATTTTTCCGCTCGGGATTTTTAATCCCTATTTCGGCGCCGGCGCCGATTTTTATTTCTATTACGAGGAAAACCCGATCGGAACGACCCTCAATTACGCCAACGGCTACCACTTCACCGGCGGAACCTATGTTCGTTTTACGAAAAGCGTGCCCGTCATGGTCAACCTGAAAGTCAAGTACACCTGGGCGCGCGCCGAACAGGAAGGGATCCGCGTTCAGCTCGGCGGCCTGGAGTACGGCGCCGGTCTGGTCTTCACCTTCTGATTCACTCCGGCCGGAAGCGGCCGGCCCTCTTCTTCACGCTTTTCAGAATTTTTCCCCGGATGTGCTATAATTCGGCCGATGAAAAGGCAGAAGAAGAAAAAAGCGGCGGCGGCCAAAAAATCGCACCGAAAGCCGCTCCGGCTGAAGGAAATTTTCTCCGTCCTGATTCTGCTTTTTGGTGTCTACGCCCTCCTCAGCCTGGCGAGTTACGACCCCCGCGACCCGTCCTGGTTCACCGCGGATTCTTCTCCCAGCCGGGTCCACAACCTCGGCGGGAGGATCGGATCTTCGCTGGCCGAGGGCCTGTTCCAGCTCTTCGGACTGCCGGCTTTTCTCCTGCCGTTCCTCTTCGCTTATCTGGGCGTCAAAATCCTGATGACCCGGGAAGACACCCGTTTTTTCCGCCGCTTCGGCGGGGGCTTGTTTCTGCTCCTTCTTATCAGTTCTCTCATTTCCCTGCTTTTTCACCGCCTGAGATGGCAGGGCGAAGACCGTCTGGCCGGAGGCCTGACCGGCGAGCTCTTTTCTTCTTTCCTCATCCGCTACTTCAGCGAGATCGGCTCGCTGATTTTCCTCCTGGCTCTGCTCCTTCTTTTCATCCTCTTTTCCACCGAAATCTCCCTGGGAAAACTCTTCCGCTTTTTCACCCATTTCCTGAGCTTTGCCTTTCGGAAAGTCCGGATCCGGATCCGGGACTACCGCAAATCCAAGGCCAAGGAGAAGATGCGGCAGAAAGTCATCGAAAAGTACACCCAACCCGCCGAAGCGAAGGAGGAAAAAGCCGCGGCGAAAGAACCGCCCCAAAAAGCTGAGAACAAAGAAAAAAGAAAGGAGGAGAAA
>CAZNVB010000199.1:0-2075 GCA_964576265.1 uncultured Eubacteriales bacterium
GTGATCGATTTCAGCCGGGCCGTCTTCTTCAGCTCGCGGTAATAGATCGCGTATTTCTCTTTCTTGCTCTGGAATTCCTTCTTCACGGCCGGGGGCGGGTTGATGATGACCTCGCCGTTCGTCCCGTCGACGATGACGAAATCGCCGTTCTTGACCTGCCGGGTGACGTTATGAAGCCCGACCACCGCCGGAATATTCAGAGAGCGGGCGAGGATGGCCGTGTGGGAGGTCGCGCCGCCCATGTCCATGGCCACGGCGAGGATATTGCCCCGGCTGAGCTGCATGGCGGCCTCTGAAGGGAGCAGGTCGTGGGCGACGAGAACGAGCTTCTTCTCCGCTTTCGACTCCCCGGCTTTCGGCTTCTTCAACTCGAGATTCGCGTAGATCCGGGAAAGGACGTCCGAGACGTCGAACTTGCGCTGGCGGAAATAATCGTCCTCGATGGAATCGAAAAGCTCCCGGTAGCGGCGGTTCACCTGAGTCAGGGCCCACTCCGAACGGGCTTTTTCTTCCCGGACGATCTCCTCCATCGCGTTGCAAAGCGTCCGGTCCTCGAGGATGAGAAGATGAGCGTCGAAAATAAACGTGTGCTCCTCCCCCATCCTGGACTTGATTTCCTGCTTGAGCCTCAGAAGCTCTTCCCGGGTCCGTTCGACCGCCCGTTTCAACCGCCGCAGTTCCGCCCCGATCTGGGAAGCCGGGATGGATTCCTTGGCCGAACTGAAGAGGACCCTCTCGGTCAGGAGGATCTCTCCCATATCGATCCCGGGCGAAACGCCGATTCCGCGCAATCTGATGAATGTCACCGCTTACTCCTTTTCACCGAAACGGCTGTTGACCAGAGCCGTAAGCGCTCGGAGAGCGTCCTCCTCATCCTTGCCCGAAATCCGGATGGCGATCTTCGATCCCTGAGTGGCCGCCAGGGTGAGAATCCCGAGGATGCTCTTGCCGTCGATTTCCGTGTCGTCCTTGACGATCTTGACGCTCGAGACGAAGCGGTTGGCGGTGTTGACGAATTTCACCGCCGCCCGCGCATGAAGGCCGAGCTTATTCTTAATGACGAGATTTTTTTCGATCATGCCCGCCCAACCGATTATCTCTTCGAGCTCAGGAGGGCGCTGGCGAGATGGATGTTCTTCTTCCCCTGCTCCACGACTTTCCGGGCGACCTCTCTCAAGTTGTTGCTTCGCTGCAGGGAAACGAACTTGATGAGCATCGGGAGGTTGACGCCGGTGATGATCTCGACCTGGTTGTCCTTGAGAAAACTGAAACTCAGGTTGGACGGGGTGCCGCCGAACATGTCGGTGAAGATGATGACGCCGCTCTTTTGATCCACCCGCTTAAGGGACTGATTGATTTTTTTCTTCGAGTCATCGACATCGTCGTACCAGCCGATTGAGATCGCTTCGATGTTGGGCGCCTCGCCGAGGATGATCGTCAGAGCGTTGAGGATTTCCTCAGCCAGCCGGCCGTGGGAGACAATGATGCCGCCGATCATGTTGGAACTCTACTTGAACACGTCTCGGTGATAGACTTTTATATCATATTTTCGCTTCCGAAGACAGGCCTTGAGTTCGTCCACGATGACGACCGAGCGATGCCGCCCGCCGGTGCAGCCGACGGCGACCGTCAGGTAGCTCTTCCCTTCGGCGATGAACCTCGGGATGAGGTAAACGAGAAAGGCTTTCAATTTGTTGAGAAAAGCCTGAGTTTCCTTCGACTTCAGCACATAATCCCTGACCCGCTTCGACTTCCCCGTTTTTTCCCGGAGCTCCTCGACATAAAACGGGTTGGGGAGAAAACGGGTGTCGAAAATCAAGTCGGAATCGGGCGGGATGCCGTACTTGTAGCCGAAACTCACCAGGGCGATCTGGAGAGAAGGCTTCCGGCCTTTGATCAGATGCCGGGTGATCATGTCCTTGAGCTGGGCGATGGTCGTCGAGGAGGTGTCGAAGACGATATCGGCCGTTTTTTTGATCGGCTCGAGCCGCTTGCGTTCGAGGCGGATCGCCTCGATCACCGACCTGTACCGCGTGATCGGATGGGGACGGCGGCTCTCGCTGAACCTCTTGATC
>CAZNVB010000200.1:0-2235 GCA_964576265.1 uncultured Eubacteriales bacterium
GGCACGACATGGAGTTGGCAGGAAGAGCGCAGACGGCACGGATTCAGGAGACGAGGAGGGGACTGAAAAAAGCCTTTGATTTTTCGCCAGCGCAGGACTGATCGGGCTAAGGCTGGCGTCCGGAAGGCCTTCCCGTCCGACCGGCGAGGGTGGTCCGTCGTGAGATCCGCCGGAATTAAAAAAAGCTTGCATTTTCATAAAAATATTCGTATATTTTCTGCAACTTCCGCTGCGGAAGAAATGGATTCTATTTTTAGGAGGGCTTATGAAAAAACGCCTCATTCTCGCGGCTCTTGTTCTCTCGTGCGTTCCGATGGTTTTTCCGGCCATTGTGACGAACACCAACCAGAGCATCATGTTTATCCGTTTCCCCTCTCGAAACGCCTCCACCGAGGTCGACGCCGTCTACTTCAATCCCGCCGGTCTGACCAAGCTCAGTGACGGTTTCCACCTTTCGCTCAACAGTCAGACGCTCTACCAGGACCGGACGGTGACGAGCACCTTCCCGACCCTGAACCCGCCCCGAGAGTATCTCGGCAAGACAAAAGTCCCTGTTTTTCCGAGCGTTTTCGCCGTCTATAAGAAAGGGGCGTTTGCCTTGTCCTTCGGCTTCGGTCCGAACGCGGGCGGCGGCTCGGCCGAGTACGACACCGGCCTGCCGTCTTTTGAACAGCAAATTTCGCTGATTCCGCTCTCGCTTACCGCCGGCGGCATCCCCACGACTCAGTACTCGGCGCAGATCAATTTCAAGGGGAGCTCCGTTTTTTACGGCTTCCAGCTGAACGCCTCTTATGCCCTGAGCGAAATGATTTCGGTTGCCGCAGGGATGCGATATATCTATGCCGTGAACACCTATGAAGGCGGCATCAAGAACATCCAGATCAACCCGACTTTTCCGGCTCTGGGATGGACCGGGCAGATGCGCTCCGCATCGAGTGCGTTCGCCACTCTCTACGCGGCAACAGGAAATCCCGCCTTTCTCGCCAACTCGGTTGCCACTGCCGACAAGGCCGTGGATGTCAAGCAGGTCGGCTCGGGGATCACGCCTATTCTGAGCCTGCATGTCACCCCGGCGGAAAACCTGAAGATCGGCGTCCGGTACGAGTTCAACACCAAGCTGGAGTTGGAAAACGAGACGACCAAAGATGACGTGGGCTTGTATCCTGACGGGCAGAAAGAGCGCAGCGACGTTCCGCCGATCCTGGCCGCCGGCCTGGAATATGCCCTGACGCCGCAATTCCGGATCTCCGCTTCCTACACCCTTTTTCTTGAAACCCAGGCCGACTGGGAAGGGCGTGAAGACCTGCTCGATTCGAATTCCTATGATCTCGGCTTGGGCGCTGAACTCGATGTCGTGAGCGGCCTCACTCTGAGCGCGGGTTATATTTACTCCAAAACCGGAGCCGGAGCGAAATATCAACTTGATACGAGCTACGACCTCGGGGCCGACACCTACTGTGCCGGGGCAAGAATCCGCCTCAGTCGCGCCGTCGACCTCGACCTGGCGGGGATTTATGTCGCCTACAAGGATCAGACCCAGCCGCTCACTTCGACCGTTGTCGGCGCCTACCAGCAAAAATACCAGCAGAAGACCTACGGGTTCGGGATCGGCCTGAATTTCCATCTGTAATCGCTTGATCTGGAGCCGGGTTTTGGGCCCGTCTCCCGGCTGAAGAGCGCTTTCGAGGGAGGAAAGTTTCCGAGCGGGAGAGTGCGCGCGGGAAGAAGCGGAGAAATCGAGCCTGGCTATCCGGCCTGAATATTGGGAGAACACATGGCCAAAGCACTCGTTTGCTATTATTCCGTGACGCACAACACGGAGAAGATGGCCCTAAGGATTGCGGATGTCCTCCGCGCGGAAGGGCTGGAGGTTGACTTGAAGAAGGTTGAGGAGACGGCGGTCGACGACCTTCTGAGGTACGACTGCCTGGTTTTCGGATCGCCGACGTATTACGGATCGATGGCCTGGCCGCTGAAAAAACTGCTGGATCAGAGCGTCAAATTCCACGGCAAGCTCCGCGGCCGGGTGGGCGGCGCGTTCTCCTCTTCAGCGAATGTCGGCGGCGGAAACGAGACGACGATCCTCGACATCCTGAGCGCCCTCCTCATCCACGGGATGGTGGTCTGCGGCGACTTCCGGGGTGATCACTACGGGCCGGTTTCGATCGGCAAGCCGGATAAGCGGGCTCTTGACTGCTGCGAGAGCTATGCCCGAACCGTCGCCGGCCTCGTCAA
>CAZNVB010000201.1:0-7988 GCA_964576265.1 uncultured Eubacteriales bacterium
CTGCTCATCATCTCGGTCATGGTCATCTTCATCGCCGCCGACCTGCTCCGGCGGCTCATCGGGATTCGAAAGCATGGATAAATCGCCCCTGATTCAGGACGAGGAAATATTCCTGCGGATGAACCTTACGGAGAGGATTCAGCACTGGCTTCTCATCACCACTTTTTTCCCGCTGATCGTCACCGGACTGCCGCTTTTCTTCTATGAATTCGAATTCTTCAAGTGGCTTTTCCCGACCGAGCGGAGCTTCTCCATCCGGGGGATCGTCCACCGGTTCGCCGCTGTCGTCATGATCGGCAACCTCGCCTGGCATCTCCTCTATGTGGCGTTGACCCGACGGGGACGCGCAAATTTCAAGGAAATGATCCCTCGCCGCAAGGATGTCCGCGACGCCGTCCAGCTCTTCGGGTACAACGTCGGGGTGACCAGGTTCTTCTGCCGGCGCGGCCTTTTCAGAAAATTCTTTCAGGCTCATCCCTTCTGGCTTTTCGAAAATCCTCCCCTCTACGGCCGCCACAACTTCATCGAGAAATTCGAGTACTGGGCCCTCGGATGGGGATCCGCGGTGATGATCTTCACGGGATTCTTCATGTGGCAGGTTGAGCTTTCCCTGCGTCTCTTTCCGCTCTGGGTGCATAACATTTTCATCATCGTCCACGGCTACGAGGCGATCCTGGCCTTCCTGGCGGTGATTATCTGGCATATGTACAATGTCCACCTTAATCCCGCAGTCTTCCCGATGAGCAAGGTCTGGCTCAACGGGAAGATCACCGGCAAGGAGTTGCGGCTCCTTCATCCGCTCGAATACGAGAAAATCCAAGAAGAGCGCCGAAAAATCCTCTCCCCCAACGCTTCGTGACGTCAACGTGCTCAAGATGCCGGCTGACGGCAAACCCGGCGGCTTTTCAATGTCTTGAGGTCACCAAGCAGCCCCACGTTCCCCCGGCGAAAACATCGGTCTCCGGCGCTTCCATTCCGCTTCCAAAACAGGTAAAATAGCGCCGATGCGCGCGAAGGCTCGAGAGACAAACCGCGCGCCGAGCTTTTCCAAGAGAGCCTGTCTCGTCCTCGAAGACGGAACCATCTTCGAGGGTTTCTCCTGCGGCTACGACGGCGATGCCAGCGGCGAGGTCGTCTTCAACACCTCGATGACCGGCTACCAGGAGATCCTCACCGACCCGTCCTACAAAGGCCAGATCGTGACCATGACCTACCCGCTCATCGGCAACTACGGCTGCAATTTCGAGGATGTGGAGTCGGGAAGGCCTTGGGTCGAGGGATTCGTCCTCAAGGAGATGGCCCGGTCTCCCTCGAGCTGGCGGGCCCGCGAGAGCCTCAGCGATTATCTCCGGCGCCATCAAATCCCGGCCATCGAAGGAATCGATACGCGAAAATTGACCAAGCGGATCCGGGAGACGGGGGCTCAGCGAGCTCTGCTCTCGACCTCGGAGACCGACCCAGCGGCGCTTCGCGAGCGGGTCAGGACCGTTCCCTCCATCATCGGGCTGGACCTCGTTCGCGAAGTGACCTGCTCCGAACCTTACCGCTGGCGCGAAACACTCTATTGCTGGCCGAAAGGCTACTCCAAACGGAAAAGATTCCGGTCTTTTGTCGTCGCCTACGATTTCGGGATCAAGAGAAATATCCTCCGCAGCCTGGCCGCGGAAGGAATCGAAGTCCTTGTCGTCCCGGCCGGGACGCCGGCCGAGGACGTCCTCGATCTCAAGCCGGACGGCGTTTTCCTCTCCAACGGCCCCGGCGATCCTGAGCCCGTCGCTTACGCCGTCGAGAATATCCGGCGCCTCATCGGCCGGATCCCGATCTTCGGCATCTGTCTCGGCCATCAGCTCATGGCCCTGGCCCTCGGCGGCCGGACCTACAAGCTGAAGTTCGGCCATCACGGGGCCAACCACCCGGTGAAAAACCTCGACACGGGAGCGATCGAAATCACCTCCCAGAATCACGGCTTTGCCGTCGACATCGACTCCCTTAAGGGCGTCGGCCGGCTGACCCACCTCAACCTCAACGATCGGACGTCCGAGGGTTTTGCCCTGAAAGAGAAATTCCTTTTCACCGTCCAGTACCATCCGGAGAGCTCGCCGGGTCCGCACGATTCCCGATACCTGTTTCGCGATTTTGTCCGGATGATCGAAGATTTTAAGGGAAAGTGACGTGCCGAAACGGAACGACATTCGCTCCATTCTGATCATCGGGTCGGGCCCGATCATCATCGGCCAGGCCTCGGAGTTCGATTACTCCGGCACCCAGGCCCTCAAGGCGTTGAAGGAAGAAGGCTTTCGGCTCATCCTGGTCAATTCGAACCCGGCGACGATCATGACCGACCCCGAGTTTGCCGACCGCACCTACCTCGAGCCGCTGACCGCCGGATATCTCGAGCGAATCATCGACCAGGAGCGGCCGGATGCTCTCCTCGCCACTCTGGGCGGCCAGAAGGCGCTCAACCTGGCTCTCGAGCTCGATGAAAGGGGCGTCCTCGAGCGATTCGGCGTCCGCCTGATCGGCGTCACGGCCGAATCCATCCGCAAGGCCGAAGACCGCCTGCTCTTTCGCCGGGCGATGAAGAAGATTCATCTCGAAGTCCCGGAGTCGGGTTACGCTTCGACAATCCGGCAGGCCGAAGAGATCGTCCGCCGGATCGATTTTCCCGTCGTCGTCCGACCGTCCTTTACTCTCGGCGGGACAGGCGGAAACATCCTTTTCGACTGGGAAGACTTTCAGCGCTTTGTTCCTCTCGGGCTCGCCATCAGCCCGGTTTCCCGGGTGCTCATCGAAAAGTCGATCGTCGGCTGGAAAGAATTCGAGCTCGAGGTCATGCGCGACAAAAAGGACAATGTCGTCATCGTCTGCCCGATCGAGAATTTCGACCCGATGGGCGTCCATACGGGAGATTCCATCACCGTGGCCCCGGCCCAGACCCTGACGGATAAGGAATATCAAACGCTCCGCAACGCCTCGATCGCCATCATGCGCGAGATCGGCGTCGAGACCGGCGGGTCGAACATCCAGTTCGCCGTCAACCCCGAAGACGGCCGGATGATGGTCATCGAGATGAATCCACGCGTCTCGCGCTCCTCGGCCCTTGCCTCCAAGGCCACCGGCTTTCCCATCGCCAAAATGGCGGCCAAGCTCGCCGTCGGCTACACTCTGGACGAAATTCAGAACGACATCACGAAAAAAACGCCGGCTTGCTTCGAACCGGCAATCGATTACGTCGTGGTCAAGATTCCCCGCTTCGCCTTTGAAAAATTCCCCGAAGAGAGGCGGCATCTGACGACTCAAATGAAATCGGTCGGCGAGACGATGGCCATCGGCCGGACGTTCAAGGAGGCTTTGCAAAAAGCCATCCGCTCGCTCGAGGTCGGCCGCTCCGGCCTCGAGCCGACCGGACACAAAGGCGATCTCGAGGACCTGCGGCAGAATCTCCGCCAGCCGAACTCCGAACGGCTGTGGCTCATCGCCGACGCTTTCCGGCAGGGGATGACGGTCGAGGAAATCGCCGGACTGACCCGGATCGACCCGTTCTTTCTCCGGAACATCGAAGATCTCGTCCGTTTTGAAGAGGAGCTCCGGGAGGGCCGAAAAAACGGCCTTCCAGCCCCGCTTCTCCGCCGGGCAAAAGAGCTGGGTTTTTCCGACCGGCGGATCGGCCAGATCGTCGGCCTCAAGGAAGACGAAGTCAGAAGCCTCAGGGAGAAAGAGGGCCTCCGGCCGGTCTGGAAAGTCGTCGACACCTGCGCCGGAGAATTCGAATCGGAAACGCCGTATTTTTATTCGACCTATGAGGACGAAGACGAAGCGCCGCCGCTCCGGGAAAAGAAAGCCATCATTCTCGGCTCGGGCCCCAACCGGATCGGCCAGGGGATCGAGTTCGACTACTGCTGCGTCCACGGCGTCTTCGCCCTGCGCGATGCCGGCTACCAGACGATCATGATCAATTCGAACCCGGAGACGGTCTCGACCGACTATGACATCTCCGACCGCCTGTATTTCGACCCGCTGACGCTCGAGGACGTCCTCGAGATCTATAAGAAAGAGGACCCGGAGGGAGTCATCGTCCAGTTCGGCGGCCAGACGCCGCTTAAAATCTCGGTCGGACTCAACCGGAACCGGGTCCGCATCCTCGGGACAAGCTCGGAAGCCATCGACGAGACCGAAGATCGGGAAAAGTTCGAGCGCTTTCTCGACCGTCTCGACCTCCTCCGGCCGCGAAACGGGCTGGCCCGAACCCCGGCCCGCGCCCTTCGGACGGCCGAGCGCATCGGATATCCCGTGCTTGTCCGGCCGTCCTATGTTCTCGGCGGACGGGCCATGAAGGTCGTTCACGATGAGCAGGAGATGGTCCATTACATCGCGGCAAACAGGGAATATTTCCGGGAACATCCCTTACTCATCGACGAGTTCATCGAGAATGCCGTCGAGCTGGATGTCGATTTGCTCTGCGACGGCGAGGACGTTTATATCGGCGGCATCCTCGAACACATTCAGGAGGCGGGGGTTCACTCGGGGGACGCGACCATGGTCATCCCGCCTTATTATCTCGCCGACCGGTTGATCGAGGAAGTCAGCCGGCAGGTGGAGCAGATGGCCAGGGTGCTCGGCGTCGTCGGGCTGATGAATGTCCAGATGGCGGTGAAGGGATCGAAGATCTATGTGCTCGAAGTCAATCCCCGGGCCTCGCGGACCGTCCCTTTTATTTCCAAAGCGACGGGAGTTCCGCTGGCCAAAATCGCCACCCGCCTGATCCTGGGCGAGAAGCTCCGAAACCTCAACCTCCCGCAGAGGAAGCTCGGGGTCTATGCGGTCAAGGAAGCCGTTTTTTCATTCGACAAGTTTCTCTATGTCGACCCGATTCTCGGGCCGGAGATGCGCTCGACCGGCGAATCGATCGGCATCGACCCGGAGTTTCCCCTCGCCTTTCTCAAGTCCCAGGAGGGAGCCGGATTCAGTCTGCCGCAGCGGGGCCGCGTCTTTATCAGCGTCACCGACGAGGATAAGCCGAAAATTCTTCCCCTCGTCGAGAAGCTCGCGGAACTGGGGTTTGAATTTTTGGCCACCGAGGGAACCGCGCAGTACATGAGGCGCCACGGCTTCAAGGTGGAAACCGTCGGCAAAGTCTTCATGGAGGGGAAAAACATCCTGGACGATATCCGGCGGGGAAAAGTCCGCATGATATTCAACACTCCGGCCGGAACACAAGAAGTCGCGGATGCGCAGAGAATCCGTCTGGTGGCGTTCAGCTACCGCGTGCCCTGCTACACGACGGTTCCCTCGGCGAGCGCCGCGGTCAAAGCCATCGAGATGAGAAGGAAAAGGGCGCCGTCGCTCGTCTGCCTGCAGGATCTGTGGGGGAAAACCTGAGTAGGCACCCTTCCGGTGCGGGCCAAGCCATGATCTTTTTCCCCTCCCACTGTGGGAGGGGATGAAAGGGCTGGGGATTTAGTATCGTGTCCCCCGAACTTTCGGCGGGATTTTTAGGAAAAACTCACTCTCCCTCTGAAGGGAAAGGGCTGGGGAGAGGGTGGACCGGCCTGATATTTCCCCTCCCCCCGTGGAAGGGGATGAGGGAGAGGGAAAACTGAGAGGAGCTACCATGGGTGAAGAATTGACAGCCCTTCGTCAACTCATGAGGCGCCGCGGAATCCAGGCTTACCTCATCCCGAGCGCCGATCCCCACCAAAGCGAATATGTTCCGGAATTCTGGAAGCGGCGCCAATTCCTCACCGGGTTTACCGGCTCGGCCGGGGACGCCGTGGTCACGCTCAAGAAAGCCGGCCTGTGGGTTGATTCCCGTTATTATCTTCAGGCCGAGAAAGAGCTCGAGGGGACGGGGTTTGTTCTTTTCAAAATCGGCTTGCCCGGCGTTCCGAGTTGGCAGGAGTGGATCGTCGGGGAGCTTCGGCCGGGCGAAAAACTCGGGCTGGATCCGCAGCTGATCCCTCATCAGAGCTATGCGAAACTCCAAATGGAACTGGCCCGGCGCGGGATCTCGATCAAGGCGATCGGGAAAAACCTGGTGGACGAAATCTGGGACGACCGCCCGGAGCCGCCCAGAAATCCCGTCGTTAATCATCCGCAGAGGTACGCTGGGGAAATTGTCAAAAGCAAGCTCAATCGGCTTCGCCGGAAAATGAAGGAGGAGGGCGCGGAGGCGCACGTCATCACGACGCTCGATGCCGTTGCCTGGCTCTTTAACATCCGGGGCTCGGACGTGGAATTCAACCCCGTTACGGTCGCCAATGCGGCCGTCACCCCAAAAAAAGCGTTCCTCTTCGTCGATCAAACCAAGCTCAGTCCGAGGGCTCAATCCGTTCTTTCAAAAGAGATCGAAGTCCGCTCCTATGAGGATTTCTCCGCTTTTCTCAATCAACTCGGCCGCGAGAAGCGGCGCGTCTGGCTGGATGAAGCGAGCGTCAGCCAATGGGTGGTGGGGCTTCTCAAGGGCGCGGCCGTGATTCTCAAGCCCGGCCCGATCGCCTTGTTCAAAGCCGTCAAGAACAAGACTGAGATAGCCGGCGCCAGAGCGGCTCATGTCAGGGATGGAGAGGCTATGGTCAAGTTTCTCTGCTGGCTGGAGAAAGAGGTGAGGCAGGGCGGGGTGACAGAGCTCTCGGCGGCCAGAAAGCTCGAAGAATTCCGCAGCGAGGCGGCGCTCTATCGAGGGCTGAGCTTCCGGACGATCAGCGCGTATGGAGAGCACGGCGCGCTCGTCCATTATTCCGCCAGCTCTGCGACGGACATCCCTCTTCAACCGAAAGGGATCTACCTCATCGACTCCGGCAGCCATTATCTGGACGCCACGACGGACATCACGCGCACGGTCGCGCTCGGAAAGGCGACGGACGAGCAGCGCGACCGGTTCACCAGAGTCCTCAAGGGACTGATCGGCCTGAGCACGATCTCCTTTCCCCTGGGGACGTCGGGTCCCCAGCTCGACATTCTGGCCAGGAAAGCGCTTTGGGAAAAGGGCCTGAATTACGGCCATGGGACGGGCCACGGCATCGGCGCCTATCTCAATGTCCATGAGGGGCCGCAGAGCATCGCCCCGGCGCGCGGGTTCGGGATCGCCCTCGAGCCGGGGATGATTCTGTCGGTTGAGCCGGCTTTTTATAAAGAGAATGCTTTCGGCCTGCGCCTGGAAAACCTCGTCTTGGTGGTCAGGGACGAGGAAAGATCAAAACCCGGCGCGGCCTTTTATACATTCGAAACCCTGACGCTTTGTCCGATCGACTCGAGGCTGGTGAAAAAGGAGCTTCTCGAGGAAGCTGAGATCCGATGGCTCAACTCCTACCACGAGCGCGTCCGCAAAACCCTGGCGCCGCGGCTCGGCGCAGCCGATCAGGCCTGGCTTATCGACGCGACATCACCGATCTAATTCTCAAGCGCAATTTGTGTGCTCGAGGTTTCTTCCCCTATTGATCTCGCTTCTCTCCAAAAACACTCCTTGTCCTAATCGGGGTTATTGGCGCTGATCTGGCTCCAGACGCCGGCGTCCCAGTGCCAGAGGCCGAGCCCTCCGAAATCCTATTGTTATTCTTAGTCTTGCCAGGTTATTCTTACTTAAGATAGCCCAAAAATCGTTCGCTTGGGCCAAATTCTTTGAGAAGGGAGGACAACCCCGTCCTTCAGCCTTCCTCCTTTTTGGCAGACTTCGCACGAGTATTAGATTTTTTAATCGTCCAGCTTGAGGTTTCTGTCAAGCAAATTGGACATCTTGTCCGATTTTGCCCGATTTTGCCTCATTTTATTGAGACGATCGACGGCGCCATCCTAAAAAAACCATATCCCGATAAGCTCCTTCGAGAATTTTAACAAGAAGGACAATAAGCTCTCAGCTTCACCAATCGGTTTAGACGCCCCCGTCACCCCCTCCCGCCCCCAATTTGACACAAAAAGCGGCTTTTTCTAACATATTTTGACGCTCGAGACATGGAACACGACGAAAATCAACATCGACTCACTTCCTGGAA
>CAZNVB010000202.1:0-42496 GCA_964576265.1 uncultured Eubacteriales bacterium
CGAGCGGCAGGATTTTCAGGCAGATGATGGCATAGACTTCCTTGGCGTTCTCAATCCCCGGGACAAGAACGCGGGCCGCCAGCCCGGGGAAAAAGAAGATGGGGGGCATAATGAACATCAGGAAGGCGATCCACCAGATCATTTTCCGGACTTCCCTCTCGCTTTTCAACGTGTTGTATTTCTGGACCAGAGCCCAGCTGGCATTGTAAGTCAGGATGGTAATGATGAAAACTGTAAAGAGGAGGTAACTCCAGCCGTAGGGTTCCGGCGCGGGATGGAGAAATCCGGCCGGCAACTGGCGGAAAAAATCACCGAAATTTCCGATCTGGCCGAGGGTGATGATAAAGAGCGTCACCACCGCCACGGCGAGAATCGAAACATTGACGAAATCGGTCACCATGACGGTCATCTGTCCTCCGAGAAAGGAGTAGAGAATCATGATGACCCCGATGATCGCCATGAACGGGACGATCCCGAGACCGAGGCCCCGCAGGGCGACGGCAAAAATGATCGAAGTCGAGAGAATTTTTAAAGAATTGTCGAACATTCGTAAGGGCAGCCCCGTCCAGACAAAAACCTGATGAACGGTCGGGCTGTAGCGGCGCTCCATGAAACCGAGCGGCGTCACCACTCTCGACCTGCGCCAGAGATGGGCGGTGAAATAGCCGCCGAGCAGGATGCAAAGGGGCGAGATCCACATGATGATGATGGCGACGATGCCGTATTTGTAGGCGATCTCGTTATAGATGACGAAAAGCAGGGCACTGAACGAAGCTTTATAGAACGATGTCCCGGCCAGCCACCAGGGCATGATGCTTCCGGCGGCGAAATAATCCTTGGCTTTTTGAATATACTGGGCAAAGGTCAGACCCACCCCGACGATGACCGCAAAATAAGCTAAGATGACGAGATAATCGGGAAGGGCGATACTCTGAACGGATTCCATCAGTCGCCTCCTTTTCGTGGATTTCGGAGAAATCGAAGCCGCGCAGCGAACCGAACCAACCGCAGGATCATCGGCTCTCTAACAATACAAAATTTCGCCCTCCCATGACAAGTGCCGTTTTTGCGATGCCGATTCTTTAACCTTGACCGACCCGAATTCCGAGCCTGCCTTGTCTTTTTGACCCCAGGGACAAAATTCGTTACCATAACTGCGGAGGAGAGTTGGCGATGAAAATAAGGAGACGAGAATTCATCGAAAAATCCGGCTTGGCGATCGCTGCCCTCGGCGCCTCGAGCGCCTTTGCCGGGCTCCTTCCAAAACAGGAGGAAGCCACGCCCGACATTTCTATCGCCCGCAATGATTCCCTGCCCCGACTCCTTGAGCGCGCTCTCTCCCCCTGGAACGGAATGAAAAATTTCGTCCACCGAGGGGACAAAGTCGTCATCCTCCCGAACCCTCAAGGGAATCGCCCCGGAGTCAGCACCAGTGCCGCCCTCGTCGGGCATGCCGTTCGGCTTTGCCTCGAGGCCGGTGCGGCGGAAGTGACGGTGGCGTCGATCCACAGCCCCGGTCGCTGGTTCGGGACCGGCGTTGTTCAAGCCGTTGAAGAGAACGGCGGAAAAATGCACTATCCCCAGTCAGGAAAGGATTGGATGGAGATCCGGCTGACCGCCGGCATCCGGCTCAAGAAGGCGACGATCATCCGGAAGTCCAAAGAAAACGACGTTTTTATTAACATGCCGATCGTCAAACAGCACGATAGCACAAGGATGACCGCCGGACTGAAAAACCTTATGGGGTTCAACCTGGACAACCAGTCTTTCCACCAGGGAGAAGAGTACATCCACCAGGCGATCGCCGACCTGGCCACGCTATTTTCTCCCCGACTGATTATCATCGACGCCTTCACGATTCTGACCGAGAACGGCCCGTTCGGTCCCGGACGGACGATCTCGCCGCAATCCGTCGTCGTCGGAACCGACATCGTTGCGCTGGACGCCTACTCCTGCCGCTTTCTCGGCCTCGACCCGGATGAAGTCGGACACATCGGCCGGGCTCATCAATTGGGCCTGGGGAGAAAAGATGTTTCCGCTCTGAGAATCGTCGAAGCCCGCGGCTGATGGAGCCGACTAGCCGCTTGACCGAGACTCTTTTCTGGATTAGAGTGGGATCGGCGATTGAGTTTATCACCGAAATGAAAAAACGGCGGGTTCGAGTTTTCCTACTCCTTTTCTTGCTGATCGCTCTTCCGCTTGTCTCTGCCGTCAAACAGGTCCGGGTCATCGTCGACCGGGCGATCATCTACATCGAGCCCAGCCGCACGAGCAGCCGGATCGAGATCGTCGAAAAAGGGACTCTCCTCGCCCTGTACCAACAGAGAAAAATCAAGGACGCCTGGTACTACGTCACCTTCAACTCCCCGCGGCTCGGCGCGCGGATCTCCGGATTCATTCACGAATCCTCGGTCGAGCCGGTCGAAGAACGACCGGCCGTCTTGCCCAAGGTTGAAGAAAAACCGCCGGAGGAAAAAGCCAAGATTCTCACCCCTCAAGAAAAGCCCGCCGTCCAGCCGAAAGCGCCAGAAAAGCCGCTCCTGCCTCCTGAATCCGAGGCAGAAATCAAATCCGAAGCGAAACCTGAGCCCGAGATTCCCGCCAAACCGACAGTGGCCCTGATCCCAACGTCTTTGCCCCAGGCAAGGAACATCCTGTTTCCGCGCCGCAAGCAGATCCTCAACGAGCTTTCCTGGAAAGCTTCCGAATCGTCCAGGCCTGCCGCCGAGCCGAAATCTCCTGAGGTCGAGAAAAAGGCTGTCCCCGCCCGCATCATCGAAAAGCCCTCTCTTAAGCCTACCGAGCCACCTCCTGCAAAAAAAGAAAAGGTGACCGGGATCTCGCCGCCGCCGAAGAAAGACCTCCCGATTGAAGAAAAGGCCGTCGAACCGCCGGCCGAAAAAGAGGAAAAGAAAATCGAGCCGGCTCCGCCTCCCCCGTCTCCTGTCCGGCCGGCTCGGGTTAAAACTCTCCCGACAGAGGTTTCAGCCCGCAAGCCGGACTTCCTGTCCTTCGGTTTGGGTTTCGGGACGTCTTTTGGCGGGGCGGGTGCTTCTCTCGAAATACGGACGAAATCAGGGTTGGCGGTCCACGGCGGGTTCGGCCTTTATCCCACCTCCTTGATCTATTCCGAAACAGAATGGGTGAAAAATCGAACCCTGTTCAGCTTCGGAATCAAGTATTACCTTCCTCTGAGATCGAATCTTTTTTCCCCTTATCTGGATTTTCAGTATGGCGGATTGAGAATTGAAGCCGCCCAAATCGTCATCGGAATTTGGGAATACGCCTATGTTTTTCATCAGGAACAGAAAGCCCTCTTCGGGCCTTCCCTGCTCGCCGGGACAAAGATCCGGCTGGGTCGGATCGGAATCAACGGCGGCCTGGGCCTTTCCTACTCCCTGACCGATTGGGATTTTCTGGAAAAACGGGTCGCCCTCTCTTTTGATGCCGGCGTTTTCTTCCATTTTTAGCCCTTCTAAAAGTCCTTTCGCTTTCCGCGCTTGATCGAGGAAAGAGATCTGATCGGCGATTTAAGCGAGATCTGGCTTTTCGACTTCGTTCCGAATGAATTTGAATCCTTTGCCCATCTTATGTTATAAGCAAAATCTCGGTTCTCAAAGGACAAGCCGATGATCCGTCAAACCTTGAGCATTCCCTTTCGCCGTGCCCTCGGATCAGCCTTGATCTTTTTCTTTTTTCATCCGGTCTTCTCCGGTCCGGGGACTGCCGATCAGACTCGGACGGCTGTCCAGGAAAAGCGAGAGACAACAGTCCGCAATCTGACCAAAGAAATGGTCCGCTACACCATCCGACGCCTTCAATCCGATGTGCAACCCATCGCCCGTTTTCTCAAGCCCGAGGGGCTCGATCGCTGGCCCTGTTCCGGGGAAATGGACATCGAATTCAGCCGCGGCGAGGAGACGATCAGCTATCGTCTGGAATGCGGCTTATCCTACACGTTTCGCTACGATGAGAGAGATCGGCTGGAACTCTACAGCGGGTCCCACGGACTGTTCGGCGTGGTCGATCTGGCTCCTTTTGTGCCCACGCCGATGGTCGTCGTCGAAAAAATGCTCGAACTCGGCGAGGTAGATGCCAACGACATTCTCTATGATCTTGGTTGCGGCGACGGCCGGATCGTCATCACGGCAGCGAGAAGGTTCGGCACCCGGGGGGTGGGCATCGACATCGATCCGGAGCGAATCGCAGAATCGAGAAAAGCTGCCCGCGAGGCCGGGGTCGAGCCGCTCGTCGAATTCCGCGAACAGGATGTCCTCAGAGCTGAGTTTTCAGCCGCGACGGTGGTGACGCTCTATCTTCTTCCCGAATCCAACGCTCTCCTGCGGCCTCTCCTTGAAGCTCAGCTCAAACCGGGCACCCTGGTCGTCTCCCACAATTATTCCATTTCTGGTTGGGAGAGCAAGGAAACCCATTATGTGACTCTTCAGAACGGCGCCGGACAGGAGCATACGATTTACGTTTACAAGCGCTGACCATAGAAAAGCGGACTCCGGTGTCTGGAAGATGTCATCAAGAAAAGTTAGACCAAGGAAACCATCCTGAAGACTGGCGAGATTGACCGAGGAGGAAGGCAAAAAATGAGACGATTTGTTTGGCGCAAGGCCATGATGTTCATTTTTCTTTTGACGGCTTACTCGGGCGCTCAGGAAACACCGCCCGGCAAGAACCCTATCCGGGTAGGGATCATTCGCTGCGACACCCACGGGATGTACTTCGGACCCCTCCTGAGTCGGCACGATCCCTGGAAACTCCGCGATCCGCTGAAGTTCACCCCGGGACCGCAGCGTTATACCTGGCAGAGCGGGGCTTCCCATTTCGCCTTTTACGGTCACTACTATCAGCAGGATAAAATGACCGTTCCCTTCGTGGAGGGTTTCGAGGTCGTCAAGGTCTGGGACGAGTTCCCTGACGCCGCCGAGTGCGCGGCGAATGTTTTCATCAACAAACCTCAGGTGGCGAAGACCTTCGAAGAGGTCTCGGACGGGGTCGACCTGGTCATTGTCGCCGATTCGAACTTCGACGGCTCCGACCACCTCAAGCTGGCCTCGCCAGGGCTGGCCAAAGGGGTCCCCACTTTCGTGGATAAGCCTTTGGCTTCAAACTACGCGGAAGCGAAGGCCATGGTCGAGCTCGCTCTGCGGCATCGCACTCCGCTCCTCAGTCTGTCGATGCTTCGAGTCCTGCCTGAAGCCGAATTCTTCCGCCACCGCTTTCCCGAAATCGCGCCCGTCCAATTCGGCGTCATCAGGGGCGGCTGGAAGACTTTGGCGGCTCAGATTCACTCTCTGAGCCTGGCCCAGCTGCTTTTCGGCCCGGGAGTCGAGGAAGTGGAATGCATGGGCGCATCGCCGCTGGCCACCATTCACTTGAGCTACGGCCAGCGGCCCGATCGGCCCGAGGACGGGGTGATGGTCCTTTGCATCTCCGGAAAATCGTCGATCCGGTCCCAGTATTATGCCTCCGCTTACAGCGAAAACGGGGCTATCCATTCCAATCCACTGAATTACTTCACCTACCCCTACGGGGCCGTCGAAATTATCAAAAAAATGAAAGAGATGGTTTGGACCGGCAAACCTCCGGTACCCTATGAGGAGATGCTCGAACTGATCGCCATCGTCGATGCCGCTCGGCTCTCGCAAAAAGAAAAACGGCCCGTCCGGCTCGAGGAAATCACCGCCCAATGAAAGGGACGTCTGCCATGTGGCCTCTCATTTTCTTGTTGTGCCTCGGCCTTCTTGTTGGGTTGGCCTACTCAGCGATGAGGTCGGAGGAGGAGCCCAGCCATATCGAGCCTTTTATTTATGAACAGAGTTTTTCTACCGGAGAACTCGTGGGCTGGGCTTCCTATCCGCCAAATCAGGATACGGCCTACGACCCTTATGTTTATCCAGGGAAAATCCGCCCCGACGATCCGGGGATTTGCCTGGTCGTTCGAGCGGAGCCTCCTTGGAACGAGGACCAGCTCCTGGGCGCCGTGAAGATCATGGATTTCATTCTCGATCGAAGTTTCCGACTCGGCTTCCGGTTCTATCTCAAGACGGTGGACCGCTCGACGGAACTTGCCGTTCACTTCCCCCTGGCCGACGGAAGACGTCTGATCTACCGACTGCCGGAGCCGCCGCAGAACCGCTGGGCGGAGATCGATCTTTCCTGGAAAGACCTTCTGGCCGCCGGACTCGTGTCCGAGAAAGAAAACAAGCTGCGAGTGACAGCCCTGGCGCTCACCGCCCGGATTTCTCGTGCCGACCCGTCGGTTCCGATTCATCTGGGTCTCGACGACATTCGCCTCTGCGGCATCCGGGAAAAGTCGTTTAATTTTTTTGAACCGGAAGTGACCGTCCTCGACGAGTGGAAAGAGCGCATTCCCCGCCGCCACTATCGGCAGGGAGAGATCTTTCGCCTGAGCGGAGATTTCGGCTTCCTTCCGGACGAGGTTCGATTGGTCATTTCCGAGTTTATCGATCGAAATAATATTATTTTAGACGCCCGCCTCGATCAGGCGAAAAATAAGCTTTGGGAATCCGGGAAGATTCTGATTTCTCCGGACCGTTTTCCCCTCGGTCTTTATCGCGGGACGATCACCGCCCGAAAAAAAGCCGCTGTTGTGTCGCGAACCGAATTCACTCTTTTCGTCGTCTCCGAATCGAAAAAGCCCGCTCATCCCCGTCTCTTTTTCGGCCCGGGAGAACTTCGCCGCTTTCAAGAACGCCTGAATTCGGACCGTTTCCGGCCGGTCCTCGAACGTTTTCTCTCTCGGGCCAGATCCTACCGGGAAGAGCTCGAGCCGGCAAAGCTTGTTTTCGATATCGACCAGTTTCCCGAACAAGACTGGATCGCCAGCCTTCCCGCCTGGTACAAAGACCGGTTTATGGCGTTCCGCGAAGCTCTTTTCACCAATGCCGTCGCCCTCCTCAGCGGCCGCGATGATGAAGCCGGTCCGTTTGCCAGAGCGCTTCTTCTTCAGCTTTCTTCCTGGCCTCAATGGAATCATCCCTGGATGGAGCGACGCGGTTTTCACACCTATTACCCCCTGGGCGAGTTCGCCGAAGCTTTTGCCGTGGCCTATGATGCCGTCTTTGACCAACTCTCCGAGGAAGAGCGGAAATTGGCCCGTCGAGGACTGATGAGGAATTACATCAAGCCCGCCTACCGCACCTACGTCGAACAAAACCAGGTGACGAGCAATTCCTCGAATTGGATCAGCCACATTGCCGGCGGAGCTCTTCTCGGATTGATGGCCATCGCCTGGGACGACGCCGAACTCGGCGACCTCGAACCCTGGCTGACGGGTTTTATCCTGAAAGAACATCGATATATCACGACGGTTTTCGGCCGGGACGGCTCATACGGGGAAGGCTTCCGCTATTACAACTTCGCCATGAAATCCTTCGCCAAAACCATTCCCACCCTAAAGAGAATTTTCGGGCTCGACCTCTCCGCCCCGTTTTTCGGCTCGCACCAAGAAACGCTTTGGTCCTCCATCGTCGAGAAGAATCTCTCATTTGGGTTCGGGGACACGGAAAGTTATCTTAAGCAGGAGGCCCAAGCGTGGTGGATCGGCGGGGAGAGCGGCCCGATGAACAACTGGGCTTGGCTTCTCGAACTTTCGCGCGATCCTTCCCTCGCCTGGCTCTACGGCCAACTCAAGGAATTCGACACCCTGCAAGAGGTCCTTCATGAAACCTCCGACATCCGGCCCGAACGGCCCGAAAGCCTCGGCACGGTCCGGTTCTTTCCCGATGTCGGGACGGCCGTCTTCCGTTCCGGTTGGACTCCGGAGGACTTCCTTTTCGTTTTTCGCAGCGGGCCTTTTTTCAACCATCAACATCTGGATCAGGGCTCTTTTGCCTTCGTCGATCATGGAGAGGTTTTTCTTGAAGAACGTTATGACGGCGAGCATCACTACTACGACGACCCGGTCTACCGCAGTCATGCCATTCAGCCGATCAGCCACAACACGATTCTCCTCAACCGCAACCCGCAGAGTCAGAAAGTCGGCGACCCGAAAGGGTTTGCCCCCGGGATGAATGACCAGGCCCGGCTTCTTCACTGGCTTGACGCGCCGGATCTGGCGTTCGTCGCCGGAAGCCTGGAAAAGGTTTATGTCGACGAAGTCCGCCAACTCAAACGGAATGTCGTTTTTCTTAAACCGCGGTCGATCCTTCTCATCGACGAGATCGTTCCGGCCCGAGCTCCGATCGAGGTCAACCGTCTCTTCCATACCCGTTGGAAAAAAGATATCTGCCCAGGAGACTGGGAGAGCCGGATTACGAAGGGCTCGAAAGTTCTGCGCCTTGTTCATCTGGCCCCGGAAACAGCCGTCAAAGAAATCCTCCGTGAGCCGCATTTTCTTTATCAATACGCCGCTCGTCCCCTGATCGAAAGAGGTTATCTTCAGATCTCGGACCGAACGGAAAAAGAGAAACTCATTTTCGCCGACCTGCTCAGCGCTGCTCCTGAAGGAAGCCCTTCGCCATATGAGATCGAGAAGCACAAAGAGTCCGTTTCGATCCGCCGAAAAATGGGAGAACGAACCCAAACGGTCGTTTTGAATCTCGGCTCGTCCATTTCGCTCGGCGATTGGTCGAGCGATGCGCTGATTCTCGCTTCGAGCTCACGGGGGGAAATTTTCCTGGCCAGAGGAACGACTCTTTCCCTGGAAGGCGGAATCAAACTCCATTCGGACAGGCCTTTTTATGGTCTCCTCCGCCGGGACAATGATCTCCTTGAACTCGAAGCGAATCAGGAAGAAAAAACGACTGTTTCTCTCTTTGGCCTCGTCGCACCGCGGCGGATCGTCGTCAACGGCCGGCCGTTCAAGGATTTCCGCTTTGATTCTTCCCTGTCTTTACTGCAGATATCTCTCCCCCCGGGGTCAAGTCGGATTCTCGTCTTCGGTCGATAAAGGAGATTTTCCCAAAAGGCCTATGCTTGCGGCGCGGCTGGGCCCATCGTTATAATGAGAATGCTCTATGGAAAGGAGAGCGTGATGAGGAAAAACAAACGGTTCTCTTTTATTCCCGTCTTGGCCGTTCTTCTGATGGCGACAGGATGCCGGAGCCAGCGTCCGGATCTTGTCTATCCGAACACTCCCAAGGTTGATGTCGTCGACGATTATTTCGGAACAAAGGTCGCCGACCCCTACCGCTGGTTGGAAGACGACAAAGCGGAAAACGTCAGGCAGTGGGTTGAAGCGCAGAACAAATTGACCTTCGGCTATCTCGCGGCCATCCCTTTTCGGGAAAAAATCCGCCAGCGCCTGACCGAGCTCTACAATTATCCCCGCTATTCTTCGCCCGTCCGGGTCGGCGAATATTATTTTTTCTCTAAAAATGACGGCCTGCAAAACCAAAGCGTCATCTATTTCCAAAAAGGCCTCGACGGCGAGGCGACGGTTTTCCTCGACCCGAACACCCTCTCCCCGGATGGGACGACCCGGGCCTACCTCAGCGGCTTCTCCAATGATGACCGTTATGCTTGTTATTCCATCTCGGAAGGAGGTTCCGACTGGACTGAAATCCGGGTCATGGAGATCGAAACCAAAAAAGAGCTCGGCGATCGGATCCAATGGACAAAATTTGGCGGCGCTGCCTGGCAAGGAGACGGATTCTACTACAGCGGTTTCGACAAGCCCGAAGCCGGGCGCGAGCTCACGGCCGCTAATGAGAACCAAAAGATTTTCTACCATCGTCTCGGCACACCCCAAACCGAAGATCGTCTGATCTACGCCGACCCGGAGCATCCTCGGCGCTATCACCGCGTCGAGGTCACCAAAGACGAACGCTTTTTGCTCTTGAGCGTCTCTGAAGGGACTCACGGCAACGAGCTCTATTGGAAAGACCTCCAAGCTCCTCAAGCCGATTTCATACCGCTCGTTCGGGGGTTCGAGCACAACACGGATGTCATCGACAACCTCGAAGACAAGTTCCTGGTGGTCACAGATATCGATGCGCCGAACAAGAAAATTATGCTCGTCGATCCGCGCCGCCCGGCTCGGGAGGACTGGCAGCTCATTGTTCCGGAAAGGCAGGAAACCCTGACCCATGCCGCGGTCATCGGCGGAAAGCTGTTCGTCGGCTATCTCAAGGACGCCACGACGAGAATTTTCCAGCATGACCTGGCCGGGAACCTGGAGAAAGAAATCCCGCTTCCCGAGCTTGGAAGCGCAAGCTTCGGAGGGAAAAGAGATGATCCGATCATGTTCTATACGTTCACGACCTTCACCCGCCCGCCGGAAATCTATCGGTACGACATCGCCTCAGGAAGATCGGAAGTTTTTCGGCGTTCCGAGGTGAATTTTAACCCCGATGATTTCGAGACCCGCCAGGTTTTTTATCCGAGCAAAGACGGAACGAAAATCCCGCTGTTCATCGTCGCCAAAAAGGGGTTCAAGCGGAATGGAAAGAATCCGGCGTACCTCTACGCCTACGGCGGCTTCAATGCCAGTACGCTGCCCGTGTTTAACGTGGCCAACATCGTTCTTCTGGAAAACGGAGGAATCTACGCTTCCGCCAATATCAGAGGCGGAGGGGAATACGGCGAGGCCTGGCATCGAGCCGGGATGCTGGATAAGAAACAGAATGTCTTCGATGATTTCATCGCCGCCGCCGAGTATCTTATCCGGGAAAAGTACACTTCGAGAGACCGGCTGGCCATCGCCGGCGCCTCCAACGGCGGGCTCCTTGTCGGAGCCTGCATGACCCAGCGGCCCGATCTGTTCAAAGTCGCCTTTCCGGCGGTCGGAGTCATGGACATGCTGCGCTTTCACAAATTCACCGTCGGCTGGGGATGGACGGTCGAATACGGTTCGAGCGATCATCCCGAGCAATTCAAATACCTGTACGCCTATTCCCCTCTCCATAACATTAAGGAGGGGGTGAATTATCCGGCGACTCTGGTGACCACAGCCGACCACGACGACCGGGTCGTGCCGGCTCATTCCTACAAATTCATCGCCACCCTGCAGGAAAAGCACCGCGGCCGGAATCCGGTCCTCATCCGTATCGATACGAGATCCGGACACGGAGCAAGCAGCACGACCAAGGCGATCGACCAACTGGCGGACCGATGGGCGTTTTTCTTTTATCATGTCGGCCGACAGGTCCGATAACTCGGGCTTCTCATCTCCCGGAGTCCCGCGAGTCCGCTTCCTGTCGAAAGCGAGCAACTTATCGATTAGCGAGAACGAGAAACGTGCTTCCTGAGCGTTGGAGAAACAAATGAAGCTTCGATCCTGCCTGACGATTCCTTCCTGCCTCTTGATCCTGACGGGAATCCTTCCGGCCCAAAACGCCGACTCGCCGCTTGAACGATTTGTCTCTTTCTTCGATTTCGAGGCTGGTTCGGTCGGATCGTGGTCCTCCTATCCGCCGGCCCAGGACACCGCCTACGACCCGAGCATCTGGGTAAAGGAAATGCCTGGTCGCCACGGCCGGTGTCTTGTCCGCGAAATACTGCCCAACCGTCCGATCCGCTACACCTTTGGGATGCGGAAAAAGCTGGCCGTTCTTGTTGACGCCGAAACCGTCATTTCCTTCTTTTATGCGGTCAAGAATTACGGCCCGACGGAGGGATTGATCGTCAAGCTCGCTTTTAGCGACGGAACCAGCCGGGAGACAAGACTCCCGCAAGGAATGAATATGGAGTGGCGACAGGCGGAAATCCGACTGGCGGAACTTCTGGGCGAAAAGGCAATGGCCGGACTCGAGGCCGTCGCCGTCATGGCGGTCTGCCCCAAGGCCGACCCAGAGAGCCCTCTCAAGCTGGCGATCGATGATTTCAAGATTACAGGTTGGCGGAGGAAAGAATTCGTCTTCCTGGAGCCGGCGACCCACAGGCTGGAGGAGTTCGGCGTTTCTGTGGCCGGCGTCCATTTTGACGAGGCGGCCGACCTCCGGCTTCGCGGCGCCTTCCCCGGAGCTGTGGACCGGGCCGAAATCAGCGTCGACAGCGTCATGAGGCCGGGCCGGATGAGACGGTTCCCCCTGCGAAAAACAGCCGGCCTGTCTTTTGAGGCCGTGATTTCCTGCCGCCATCTCGGTCCCGGGCTCTGGCGGGCGGAAATCAAAGGTCTGCGGAGAGGAAGAGAATTCTCGGCAGGAACTCTCGTCTTCCTCGTCCGCTCAAAGGAGGCTCCGGACGATCATCCTTTTCTTCTCCTGACCGAGAAAGACAAGCCGAGGCTCCGACAGCTCGTTCTCCAGGGCCGCAGCCGAGAGATCTGGGAAAAGCTTCAAGATTCGGCCCGGGCCTTTCGCCAAAAATTCGACCCTGAATCCTTCCACTACAACTTGGACGCCTATGACGAAATATTCTGGCTTCCGACTTACGGCGGTTATTCCAATACGATCCGGACCTTGTCGTCTTTCGCTCGAAACAACGCCTTCGTTTATGCGCTCGGCGGAGAAAAAGAAGCGGGAGAAGCCGCCCGACGAGCTCTGCTCAAAATGGCCGCCTGGCCGTCTTTCGTCCATCCGCACATTCTGAATCAGGGGCAATTCACTTATTGGCCCGTCGGGCTGGTTCTGATCGACCTCGCCCTGGCTTATGATATGATTTACGATCTCCTTGGCCCGTCCGAAAGACAGACGATCGCTTCCGCCCTCTACAAAAAAGGAATCACCGAGGTTTATAAAGAGTATGTCCGGGACAACCGGGTCTCCTCCAACACCTCAAACTGGATCAGTCATGTCGCAGGAGGCGGAATTCTCTCCGCCCTGGCCGTATCACGCGAATATCCGGACAGAGAGCTCGAACCCTATCTCACCGGCATGATTCTGAAAACTGCCGACTTCGTCGCCGCAACCTTCGATCGCGACGGCCATTACGGCGAAGGTTACGGCTATCACAATTTCACCATGCAAACCCTGTCTGAAATCATGCCCGTCCTGGAGACTCATTTCGGCATCGTCTTCCCCGAAAAGGTCTTCCATTCGTTCCTCTATCTGCCTTATCAGATGAATGCGCCGGCCGGAGAAATCTACGATTTCGGCGACACATCGCCCAAGCTCTCCTCAATGAGCAACTTTGCTTATCTTCTGAAAAAAACCCAGGATCCTCTCCTCCGCTGGCTCTACAGTCTGGCTCCGGGCGACCGAGACGTCGACCTCCTCTTCGACGATGAAAGGACCTCGTCTGAGCCACCTTTATCCCGCTTGCCGCTCGTCAAGTTGTTCCGCGATACGGGCACGGTCGTCTTTCGTTCCGGATTCGGTTGGGACGATTTTCTTTTCGTCTTTCGGGCCGGGCCCTTTTATAACCATCAACATTTTGACCAGGGCACATTCTTTCTCCGGGATAAGGGACAGGACTTCCTTGTCGAGGGCGGAAGAACGGATTATTACAACGACCCCTGGTATCAATCATTTTTCATCCAGCCGGGCGGTCACAATTGCCTGCTACCCGACGGCGATCCAGAATCCCAAACCGTAGGTGACCTGAAGTTCGATGTCCCGGCCTGGCAGAATTACGCTCGAATCACCGATTTCCTCGAATTCCAGGACGGCGCAATCCTTTCGGCCGAACTTGCCCCCATCTACCGGCAAAAATTTCAATCCTTAAGGCGAAATATTCTTTATTTTGCGCCTCGGACGATCATCCTCTTCGATCTGGCCGAAGGAAGCAGGGATGTCGACGCTCTCCATCTCCGTTTTCATCCTCCGAGGAAAAAGGACATTCAGTCGAGCCCGCCGATGTCGGAAATCCACCGCGGGGGGCGGACGCTATGGATCAAGAGCCTTTTTCCCGAGAGCATCCGTTCCGAGGTCAAGAAAAGACCGTTGAGCTTGAGCGAATTCGGAGCGGAAAATCCGATCACCATGTCAGCCCGCGGCTTCCTCGAGCTGGCGGCCGACATCGACCACGGCGGCTGCAGGATCATCAACGTTTTAAGTTCAGACGAGGAGACCGTGCGCCGCACTCGGCTGGAGAAAAAAACCGGCTTTTTTGATTTGATGGTCGGAAGCGGCCGCTTTTTGATCAACCAGGTCCCCGGCTCTGGCTATGAAATCGAGGGAATCGGCACGGATTCTTTGGCCTTTTGCCGCCGCGATGACGGTTTTATCGCCTTTCGCGCTTCGGAAGTGAGCGAAGATTCGAGGACCCTGTTCAAGGCCGGCATTCCCGTCAGCCTTCGCCTGGAAAAAGAAAAGCGGTCTGTTTCCCTCCATCTTTGGGCCGCGAATCCCACCCGGATTCAACTTTTAAGCTCCGCGAGGCCGAAGAGCGTAAGACTCGACGGCCGTCCGATCAAGACATGGGAGTACGCCGCCCCGTTTGTCGCCCTCGAAATTCCCGCTGAACGATCATGGATTCAGGTCGAATATTGATTCCCGGCTTGAAACTCCATAAAATGTCGGCCAAGGCCGAAAATTTGGAAAGAAAAATCGAATTTCATCGGCCGGACGATAAAGCCGCGGTCAGTTCAAAAAACGACTTCGGCAAGACGGCAAGCGAAAGAGCGTAAGAATGAAGCAGCGAGGGAATAGAACCGGAACAAATTCCATCAGGCTCGCCCTCTTCTTCCTGATCGTCGCCATTTTGTCCCTGGCGGCGCTGACCGCGATTTTCATCGACACCTATTTTTTGGGCAGCCTGCGGACGGTCGGGATCAAAAACGATCCCCGCTGGCGGGTGTTCGATTTTCACAGCCGCCAGGCTTCCGAGAGCGAAATTTACAACCCGGCCGAGATCCCTTCGATAAAGAAAGTCGAAGGCATCGGGAAGCGTCGGCTGAGGTTCATCTTCCACCCGCCGTATGACAAGTCGGGTTGGAAAATCCTCGATGCCCGCAACGGACAGGTCATCCACCATGGGCCTCAGGCTGAAATTCTTTTTCCGGATTTTCCCGACCGTCGGATCTTCCGCCTGATCCCGGAGAACATGACTTCCACCAAGGATATTGTCCTGGAGATCGATTTCTATCCCGGAGAAAAATATCGGGAGAAAAATCTCTCCTGGAAGGACAACTACTGGCTGGTGAATTCCTCCATTCCCTTGACTCCAAAAAGGCCTTTTTCGACCGCCGAATGGGTCGGGTTAAAGGAGAATGATCCCGAGCTTGAGGAAGCGAAGCGGATTCTCGGCCCGAGAATCGATCCTTCGGCGCCGGCCTTGGCGAGGTCCGAGCAGGTTTTCCTCTTCGTCATGGAAGCTCTGGCAGGTTCAGGAGGGACACCGGACGACCGTCTCCAGGCGGCCTCGCCGCTCGAAACATATTACTCTCTCACCCAAGGCGGCAAGGGGTGGTGCGAGAACAGGGCGCTCGTCTATTACCTCTTTGCCAACGCCGCCGGCATCAAGACCAGGCTGATCGATGTCGCCGGCAAGTTCGGTCCGCTCAAACTGACCGGACACTATTTCTGCGAGAGCTATATTCCGGAAGTCGGCGGTTGGATCTATGTCGACCCCCAGTTTGGAGCGGCCAGAGCCGTGCACCGGAACGGGAAACCTCTTCAGACACTTGATTTGAAAAAGCTCTTCGACCTCGGCTCGGAGAAAGACCTGACTTTTCTCCTCTATGACGAGAGCACACGAAGCTTGATTCCCCGGCCGGCGGAAAGAACGAACAGCTATCTTGTCGGTGACTTGGTGATCGCTTACAAGTTCGGCTACGGGCGAGCCAAAAGCTTCTCCCGGATTAAGAACTTCCTTGGCTATCCGACTCTTCTCTATGCGACGTTTCCGGTTCCCCCCCTTTTTCGGCTGAAGAATTGTCTCTTGGGAACCTTCGTCGTAAGCGCGCCTCTCACCGTCCTCTTTTGGCTGATTCATCTTTCAATCAATCGAGGCCGCAAGTCCTCGAGAACGGCTCGCTTCGCAACCTCGTTCTGAGCCTGGCGAAGGATTGTTTGGAGGTGAACGATGAGAAACATTTTCGCTCTGTGGCTCATCAGTCTTCTGCTTGTTCAGACTGTTCGGGCCGACCGCCGAAGGGACGCCTTTAAAATCCTGGAACCTCGGACTTTCCGGGCTGATTTCGAAACCGGATCGGTCGGTCCTTGGTCTTCCTATCCCCCTGCTCAAGACACGGCTTATGACCCGACGATCTGGGTCAAAAAAATCGAAGGGAACCCGTCTCTCTGCTTGGTTCGCGAAATAAGCGCCTGGACGCCGAAGGATTATCTTTTCGGCGTTAGAAAAAAGCTCCGCCTCTATCTGACCCGGGAAAGCCTTATTTCTTTTCGCTTTTACCTTAAAAGCTACGGCGAAGCTGAGGAGGTCATCGTCAAGCTGGGATTCGGCGACGGAAAATCGAGGGAAATTCCCGTTCCGGTGAAAAAACGGATGTCCTGGCAAGACGTCCAGATCAGGCTTGGACAGGACCCCGATTTGACCGACCCGGTTAGGTTGGATGCCCTGGCCATCATGGCTCTCTGCCGTCGAGCCGATCCTGAAGCCAAACTCAGGCTGGCTGTCGACGACCTCGTCATTACCGGCTACGAAGAAAAGAAAATCCGGATCCGGAAGCCAAAGGTTCATGATCTTGATGAACTCAAATTAGCTGTGGCGGGAGACCATTTTCAGGAGAATCAGAAGCTCGCCGTCGAGATCGACGTTCCCGTGGCATTGAAGTCGGCGGAGATCAGACTCGAGAAAGACTGGGAAGGATTTACCACGGCTTCCCTCAAGATGAAACGCGAGTCCAAGAATCTCTGGTCGGCCGAGGTTCCCGGGCTCGAGCCCGGTCTCTGGCGGGCAAACATCATCGGTCGAACGGCCGCCGGCAATTCCCTGGAATCGGCTCTTGTTTTCTTAGTCAGGCCCTTTTCCTCTCCCCCCGATCATCCTTTCCTTCTTTTCACTGAGAGCGGCCTGACGGGGATAAAAGAGGCTCTCCGAAGCGGGCGGACGACGGCTGTGTGGGAGACGGTCCGTAGCGAAGCGGCGGCTTTTCGGGAAAAATTCGATCCGCAGGATTTCCGCTATAATCTGGACGCATATGATGAAATCTTCTGGCTTCCGACTTACGAAGGATACGTGAGAGCGCTCCACACGCCCTCCCGTTTCATCCGGGAGAATGCGATCGTCTACACCGTTTCAGGCGACCGAACGGCCGGAGAGGCCGCCCGCCGGGCTCTTCTCGCCATTGCTTCCTGGCCGAGCTTTGTCCATCCTCACATCCTCAACCAAGGGCAGTTCACTTACTGGCCCGTGGGCCTGGCGCTCATCGATTTTGCTCTAGGTTACGATATGGTCTATGACCTTTTCACCCCGGAGGAGCGCAAAACGGTAGCCGACGCCCTGTTCCATAAGGGAGTCACGGAGGTTTTTAAAGAATATGTTCGGGACAATCGCGTTTCTTCCAACACCTCGAACTGGATCAGTCACGTGACCGGAGGCGGGATTCTTTGCGCCCTGGCGATCAGCCGGGAATATTCTCCCGCCGAGCTCGAGCCCTATCTGACAGGGATGATCGTCAAGCTGAAGGAATTTATCGACAGCACGTTCGATCCCGACGGCTATTACGGAGAAGGGTACTATTATCATAATTTCGCCATGCAATCGCTTTCTCACAGTCTGCCGGCTCTCCGGAACCACTTCGGCCTCGACTACCCCAAAAAAGTCGCCGACTCTTATCAATATATTCTTTATCAGCAGAACAATGAGACCGGCCGGATCTACGAGTTCGGAGACGCTCATGACGACCTGATTCCCTCATCGATGAGCAATTTCGCCTTTATCCTCCATTCCGGCGGAAACCCTCACCTGCTCTGGCTCTATCGCCAGAGGCCGGGAAACAATTACCTCGACCTTCTTTTCCCGGCACCGGAGGGAAAAGGGGCCGCTCCCTCAGACCTTCCTCTCGTCAAGAGGCTGCGCCGTGTCGGCTCGGTCATTTTTCGCTCGGGATTCGGATCCGATGATTTCGTCTTTATCACCAAATGCGGTCCGTTTTTCAACCATCAGCACTTCGATCAGGGGTCGTTTTTCTTGGCCGACCGGGGAGAGCTCTTTATCGAGGAATGCGGAAATTCCAATTATTACGAAGATCCGTGGTATCCGCGGCTCTACATCCAGGCTGGAGGACACAATACCCTGCTCACCGACTCGGACATCGAGTCGCAGATCGCCGGTGATTTCTCCCACGATGTTCCCGCTTGGCAGAATTACGCCCGGATAACGGAATTCCTCGATTGGAAGGAAGGGGCCTTCTTGTCTGCCGACCTCGCTCCGGTTTACGCCGGAAAATGGAAAAGCCTGAGGCGAGATATCCTCTATCTAAAGCCGCGGACGATCCTTCTCGTCGATCGAGGCGAAGGAGGGTCGGAGGCGACCGGATTGAGCCTGCGGATCCATCCTCCACGGCGGGATGACCTTCAGGTCGAGGGAAAAATCGCTAAGATCACCCGAGATGGAAAAGCTCTCTACATCCGGACGCTTGCACCCGAGGAGTATGAAACCCGGATTCTCAAGCGGCCGATGAGCCTCAATGAATTCAAAGCGGAAAACCCGATCACCATGAAGGCCAGAGGATTTCTCGAGCTCTCGACCCGTCCGATCGACGGGAAATGCACCTTCATCAATATCTTAGGCACCGAGCCGGAGATGACGGTCGGTCTGAAGGCGACCAAACACACGGGCTTCCTTGAGATCTCAGCGGATCAGGGCCAATACGCCATCAGCGATCATCCGGGAAGTCTTTATAAGTGCGGCGAATTCGAAACCGATGCTTCCGTATTCGGCCGGATCTCCGAAGCTCTCCTCGTCCTTCACGGCACCTCGCTCAGCGTGCAGGGCCGACCGGTTCTCAAGGCCAAAGCGCCGGCGTCTCTTTGTCTTGTTCAAACGAGCCGGGAAATCCGCCTCGACTTCTCGTCTTTTTCGGGCACCGAGATCGAACTCCGGACCGGAAAGAAACCCCAATCCCTCCTCTTAGGAGAAACATCGATCCGCGATTGGAATTATCAAAACGGCCTGGTTGCGGTTCGCCTTCCGGCCGGGGAAGGCTCCCTGAAGATCGTCTTTTAGAGCTCGAATGCGGCAAAAGTCTTTCTCGACCCGGGAAGAGATAAATTGTTCCATGCCGCACTTTCAAAATCACTCTCCAAGGAGAATCCATCATGGCCAACAGCCGAAGAGAAATCTCAGAAAAAAAATTGACGACGGGGGGAATCATCTTATTTTTCTTATTTTTTTCTATGTTATATTCCACGCCTCCTTCGCCGACGCTCGACGATCCCAAGCATCTCGAGCCCTGCATTTATCAAGAAAATTTCGAGACCAACGAACTCAATGCCTGGGCTTCTTATCCCCTCTGGCAGGATACGGCCTTTGACCCGAATCTCCGACCGGGACGAATCGTTCCCGGCGATCCGAACATCTCTCTTCTTTTGCGAGTCACTCCCTACAGCCACGTCGATCAGTATGCCGGAGCCCAGAAAGAGCTCGATTTATGGTTCACTCCCGATTCCAAAATCAGCTTGAAATTCTATCTCAAGACCGAAGGAAAAGCGGAATATCTGAAAATCCGGCTGGGAGCCGGAAAAGAAGGCCAAATCGATTTCACTTTTTCCGATCCTCCGACCAACCGCTGGCATGAAGTCACCGTTACACAGAAGGATTTGGCCGCTCAAAACCCCGGACTGGCCGGCCGGACAATCGAGTTAAAGGGACTCGCGGTTTTAGCCAAGTTCCCGAACGCCGACCCGGCCATGCCGATTTATTTCGGCCTGGACGATATTGTCATCAACGCCGCCCGGTCAGCTGAATTTGTTTTCCTCGAACCCCAGACGAACAAACTGGCTGAATGGAAACCCTTGATCATCAGCCGTCATTATCAGCGAGGAGAAATCTTTCAGGTCAAAGGCCGCTGGCCGTTCGCGTCCGAGCGCGTCCTTCTGCGGGTCTCGGACTTCGCTTCAAGAACAAAAATCGTTTTCCAATCCCGGCTCAAGCCGACGGCCGACGGATGGATTCTTCCGCCTGTCAAACTGGATTGGCCGGAGGGGCTTTATCTCGGCGAAATTGTCGCCCAGACGTCTGGAACCGAAACGGCCAGGACGCCGTTCACTCTCCTCGTCGCCCCAGCCAATCTCTCCGGAAGACATCCGCGGTTGTGGTTCGATGATCGAGGCCTGGAGCTAGCGAGAGTCCGGATCGGCGAAGAACGCTTCCGTCAGCTCGCCGAATCCCTTTCCAGGAGTGCCCGAGAAGCCAGGGAAAATCTGCCGCTTGAGAACGTGATCTTCGATATCGATATCTTTCCCAAGGACGAGCCGACCCTGGGAAATGTCCCGCGATCAATTTACGCCTGGTTTGACCGGATTCGTCCGTGGCGGACAGCGGTCCGGCAGAACTCCCTGGCCTACGCGCTGCTCGACGATCAGGAAGCGGGACTGTACGCCAAAGGCTTGATCGTCCGCCTCTGCGGCTTCCCGATCTGGCTCCATCCCTGGTTCGAAAGCCGAGGCCAGCATATTTATTATCCTGTCGGCGAGCTTGGAATGGACGTCGCTCTCGCCTATGACCTCGTCTTCGGTCTGCTGAGTGAAGAGGAACGGAAAATCGTCCGCGCCGGCCTGCGAAGAAACGTCGTCGATGGCTGCCACCGCAGCTATGTAGAAGACGATCTTGTCACGAACAACACCTCCAACTGGGTCGCCCACATCACAGGAGGATCGTTGATGAGCCAGGCGGCAATCTATGGGGACGGCGAGGACGGCGCCAGCGTCGAGCCTTATTTCACCGGAGCTGTGTTCAAACTCCATGACATGATCCAAAAATCGATCGGCCGGGATGGAGGCTACGGGGAGAGCTACGGCTACTGCAATTTCACCATGGAATCTCTCTCTAAAGCCCTTCCGGCCCTGATCAACGTTTTCCACATCGATCTCTCCGGTCCCATCGCCCTGACTTATCAGGATATTGCCTGGGCGACTCTTTTTGACAAAAAATTCTTTTTTTATTTCGGCGACAGCAGTGGAAACCTCGGCCCGATGACCAACTGGGCCTGGTTTCTGGCGAAGCGGAGCGATCCCCTTCTTGGCTGGCTCTATCATTTTTTCAAAAAGGAGGAAACGCTTGCCGACCTCCTCTACCCGACGGATCAGGCGCCGCGGCACGACCCGTTCGGCGAGAATCCCGTTCGGCTTTTCAGGGACATCGGGACCACCGTCTTCCGCAGCGGCTGGGATAAAGACGATTTTGTCTTTGTCATGAGAAGTGGGCCTTTCTACAATCACCAGCATCTCGATCAGGGGACTTTTTGGCTGGCCGACCGGGGGGAAGTTTTCATCAAAGAACGACAAGGAAGCACCTATTACGACGACCCGATCTACCAATCTCATTACACCCAGCCCGTGGCCCATTCGACGATTCTCATCAACCGCAATCCCCAGAGCCAGCGGGTCGGCGATCCGCTCCGCTTCATTGACGGCTTTGCCGATCAGGCGTCCGTCGATCATTTTCTTGACGGCACTCGGGCGGCCTTTGTTTCCGGGGATATCGGAAGACTTTATTGGAACAAAATCCGCTCGCTGAAGCGGAACGTCCTCTATCTCAAGCCCAGGACTGTTCTGATGCTCGATACGGTCGAGCCGGCGGAAAACGATGCGGAAGTTACGATTCTCTATCAGGCTGGAGAGTTCAAGGATATCCATCCCGATCGAACCGCCTCGGCCATCCACAAAGGCAGTCAAACGCTTTCCATCGCCCATCTCTGGCCCGAGAATAGAGATGTCCGGGTGGAAGAGACCCCCCTCTACATCAACACCCTGAAGACGTCGAACCCTCTCGTTCGTGAGGGAATGCTCACCGTGACCACGAGAACAGATTCCGGCCCGCTGGTCGTGGCCAACCTGCTGACGACGGCCGCCGGAAAAGATGTCCTGACCGGGTCCATAGAAAAGCGATCGGGATGCGTCGAAGGCCGGATGGAAGATCTTTTTTTCATCTTTTCCACTCGACCAGGCGGAATCTATAAGACTCCCCTTTGGACGAGCGACGCGCTGGCCTTGACCTGGAAAGACGAATGGCGGTTTGCCGCTCTGTGCACCACTTTATTTGAAAACGGAGTTCCGGTCCTTCAATCGAGCGAACCCTTGACCTGCGAAATCCTGCCGAAAAAGATGAAAGGCTATCTTTCCCGGCCCGGCGAGATCAGTCTGCGACGAGAAAAAAGGCCGCGGTCGATCGTTTTGGGGAAGAAAAAATTGGATAAATTTATCTGGGAAGACAAAAGCCGGATGCTGAAGCTTCGTCTTCCCGCCGGAGAGAGTGTCCTTGTCTTTTATGATTGACACAAGGAGGATGAAATGAAGAGACGAGCCTTTTTAGCCGGGTCATCGGCCGCCGCCGCTTCGGCTCTGGCCGGCGCCTGGGGCTGCCGGAATGAAAATGTCTCCGATCACGGGGCGGGAACGGAAGGACCGGGGAAAATCCAAAGCGCCACGCCTTTTTCCATTTCGGATCTCGAGCGCCTAAAAAAGCAATACGAATACGACCTTTACGAGGACTTTCTTCCCTTCATGGAGAAATATGTCATCGACCACGAATACGGCGGGTTCATGTGCAACACCGACCGCGACGGGACAAATCTCTCAACGGATAAGAACACCTGGTACGAAGGTCGCGGAATCTGGGTCTATTCGTTTCTCTACAACAACCTCGCCCGGGAAGCCAAGTATCTCGACGTGGCCGCTAAATCCGCCGAGTTCATCCTTAAACATAAACCGGCGGGCGATGGACTCTGGCCTTCCGCTTTCACCCGCGAAGGGGAAGCCAAGGGAGAACCGGATGCCAGAGGCTACGGCGACCTGTTCGTGGCCGGCGGGCTGGCGGAACTTGCCAAAGCTTCGGGTGAGAAAAAATATTTCGACCTGGCCAAAGAAATCATCGCCAAAGTCATCCGCCTTTACGATCGGGAAGATTACCATCCGGAAGCCGGCCGGAGTTATCTCGGACCGACGGCCCCACAGACACCCGGGGCTCGCGTTCTCGGCGTCTGGATGGTCCTGATCAACACGGCAACCCAGATGCTGGATCACATTGCCGACGCCGAAATTTTGGCCGTGGCCGACCGGGCTCTCGAGGCGATAATGACGTATCATTACAACCCGGATTTCGACCTTCTCAACGAGATCCTGAATCACGATCTGTCTCGGCCCCAGAACGAATATGCTCAATTTTCTTATACCGGCCATGCCATCGAGACGCTGTGGATGGTTCTTTATGAGGCCGCCCGGAGGAGGGACAAAGCCCTCTTTGATCTGGCGGCGCGGCGCTTCCGGCGGCACGTGGAGGTCGCCTGGGACGATGTTTACGGCGGCGCCTTCCGCTCGCTTGATCATGTCGATAAGAATATCTGGAAAGTCGATAAAGTCCTCTGGCTCCAGGAGGAAGTTCTGATCGGCTCTCTCTTTCTCATCGAGCACACCGGAGCCTCCTGGGCCCGGGAGATGTTCGATCGGATGAACAGCTATGTCCGAGAAAAATTCACTCTCCAACAATACGGATTTCCCCTCTGGATGCACGCCGCCGACCGCAAAGCGACCTTTGAAAGACATTCCAACCGGGTAGAAAACTTTCATCACCCGCGTCATCTCATGCTCAACCTGCTTTCCATCCGGAGAATGATCGACCGGAAGGGCAGAGTCTCCGGTCTATTTGCCTGAGGGGGACACGGATGTGCAGAATACGGCATGTCCGTGGCCGACTTCGATGCCAACGGCAGCTCGGCCTCTTGGCGGCTAAGAAATATGATCTCTTCGTTCGATTATCGTCGAGGATGGAAGTCGTCCTGAGGGATGTCGCCCTCGGCCAAACTTTCCGGATCAGCGAACCGAAAAAATAAAAAAATTTCCAGATCGGTCGCCGGCCCATGAAAATTTCGATCAATCATGATCACGGCCGGCCGGTCCGAAGACGAGTTCTTTATCCCCGCAAAATATGATATGCTTTTTTAGAATGGAAAGAGGAAAAACCGATGGACAAAATGCGCTTTTTCGACTGCAACTGCTCAATCGGGAGGATAGGATATCCTCACCTTCTGGATATCCCCGACGTTTCTGGCCTAAGGCGCGAGATGAAGACCGCCGGAATTGAAGAAGCTCTCGTCTATCACGTCCTGGCCCGCGACGGCCATCCTCCTCTCGGCAACACGCTTCTCCTCGAGGAGATCAAAGGCCAGGCCGGCCTCTATCCTGTCTGGGTCCTCCTCCCCCATCACACGGGAGAAATGCCGCCGCCTGAAAGACTCCTGGAGGAGATGAAAAGCAAGGGAGTCCGGGCCGCCAGGGTTTACCCCGGACGCCTTCACCACAGTTTCACCCTAGCCGAGTGGTCAAGCGGCGAACTCTTGACAGCCCTCGAGACAGCCAGGCTTCCGCTCATCCTGGACATCGAAATCGTCACCTGGGAGGAGGTGCATTCCCTGCTTCAGAAATACCCTCAGCTGCCGATCGTCCTGGCGAATTTCACCTACCGGCACAACCGCTTCCTCTATCCGTTGTGGGAACGGTTCGACAGCCTGTACATTGAAATTTCCCGCTTCATGGGCGGAGGGGCCATCGAGGACGCCGTTCGAAGGTTTGGCTCCCGTCGGATTCTCTTCGGGACAAACATGCCCCATTATACGGGGACGGCGGCTGTCGCCCGGCTGACCTATGCCGACATCTCCTGGGATGATAAGAAAGCGATTGCGGCGGACAATCTCGATCGAATCCTGAAGGAGGTCTGGTCATGACGGATTATTTCGCCCAGATTCACCGCGGTCTCCCCTTGAACGATGTCGAGATCATCGATCTTCATGCTCATCTCGGCCCCTACTTCAACATGCACAGCCCCTCGACCGAAGCCGCGGACGTCGTCCGGATGATGGACCTCTGCGGCATCGAAAAGGCGGTCATCTCGACGACCTTCAGTTTTGACACGGATATTGTCCTGGGGAATACGACCATGCTCCGGGCGATCGATTCGTTTCCCGGGCGGCTTTACGGCGCTTGCGGAATCAACGGGAACTATCCGGAGCTCTCGCTCGATGAGCTGGAACGGACATTCAGGCGGCCCGACGTCGTCATGATCAAGGTCCACCCGATCAGCTCAAAATGCCGACTCGACGACCGCCGGATGAATCGCCTCTTTGATTTTGCCTCGAGCAGACGGCTCTTTGTCCTTGTTCACACCTGGCTGGACAATGATCCTTACGGAAATCAGGATCTTTTCGCTTCGGTCGCCGCCTCATATCCGGAGATCAAATGGATCATGGGCCATTCCGGAGGCCCTTATGGAAGCATCCATGCGGTAGAGCTGGCTCAGAAGACGCCGAATATTTTTCTTGATCTGACTTTGTCGATGTGCCCGGCGCGTCAGGTAGAATTTTTTGTCCAAGAAATCGGCTCGGAGCGGGTCCTCTTCGGAACCGACAGTCCTTTTCTCGATCCGCGTCTCCAAATCGGCCGGGTCGCTCTGGCCGATATTCCTCAAGCGGACAGAATCAACATCTTCGGCGCCAACGCCCGGCGCCATATCCAATTCGTCTGAGTCAACTTGGGGGGAGATCGCTTCGCGTCCCGCTTTTCTCGGCTGCTCCGACGAGGGACTCCGGGCGGCACCGAACAAAGGGATATCCGCAGTTCTTCAGGCGGCTTGGGGCTAACGCTCAAGCCAGGTTCCTATTCCCTTCTCTAGAGCCCGCCGGTAAACGAGTGGAGCGACGGCCATATCGTCCAGAGCGAGACCCAAATTGCAGGTCATCGTCCTTTCGTCAGCGGATTGCCGGCCGGGCTTCCGCCCGCAAACCAGCTCGCCCAGTTCGGCATAAACGGGCGGGATCTTCTGGAAATAGCCGATCGATCGATAGTATTCAAGTTGAGGGAGATCATCCGTCAAGAATTTATCGACCTCAAATAGAGCATCGGGATGCCAGTAGGAATCGAAATCGACAAGCGAGGCAAAAGCCCCGGCATCGAGCCAGCCCGCCTTGATGGTGGCATGGGGGATTTTGAGGATCGGTCCTGCGGTAATGACGATGTCGGAGCCGCTGACCGCCTCCCGCGGGCTACGAGCAGGCACAACCTCAAGTCCGTAGCGGCCTTTCATGTCCCGGGCATATTGATCGAGTGCGGCCGGACGAATATCGTAGGCTTTGATTTTCTCGATCGGAAACAGGACTCTCAAAGCTTCGATGTTGCTTCTGCCCTGGACGCCGCAGCCCAGGACGCCGGCGATACGAGAGTCGGGCCGGGCTAAAAACTTTGCCGCCACGGCGGTCGCTGCCCCCGTTCGCTGGGCCGTGATCCAAGTTCCGTCCATCACAGCCAAGGGAAAACCGGTCTCCGGATCGTTGAGGATGATCAGTCCGCTGAGATAAGGCAATCCCTTTTTTTGGTTTTCGGGAAATCCGCTCACCCACTTCATCCCAGCCGAGCGGAGTCCGGGAATATAGGCCGGCATGGCGTGGATGAAGGAATCGGGCCGCGGATGAATGCCCGGCTTGGGGGGCATCTCGACCCGGCCTTCCCCTTTTTCTCGAAACATGAACTCAAGGGCGGAGATGATTTCTTTCATCTCCATTCCCAGGGATTCCACTTCAGACCGAGAAAGATAGAGAATTCGTTCGTCCATGTCGGACCTCTAAAGCCGATTTTCAGCCCAGGCGAAGATTCTTTGCTCCGAGAGAACAGCCTCGCCCGGCATAAACTTGACAATCGATACGATATAACATATATCAAATACAATGAAAAAAGAACTAGATCTCGGGTATCGTTCTTTAAAAAACCTGGTCTATGATTACTTGCGCGATCAGATGCAAAAAGGCGAACTCAGACAAGGGGCAACGATCAATATGGAGCAGACGGCCCAGAAGCTCGGTGTCAGCAAGACGCCTCTTCGGGAAGCCTTAATCAAGCTCGAGGCGGAAGGCTTCGTCAAAATTCAGCCCTGGCGAGGCGTCGTCGTCAGCGAGCTGACGCTTCAAGATTTCAAAGACTGCTACCAGATTATCGGTGCCCTCGAGTTCTCGGCTCTGATGGCCGCCGCACCGCGGTTGAAGGAGCAGGACATTCAAAGGATGGAATTGCTCGACGAGGAAATGGAGAGGGCGCTTGAGTCGGGCGATTTCGACAGCTATTATGATCGGAACATCGAATTCCACCGCACCTACATCGACCTGGCGGAAAATCAGGTCCTGGCAGAGATGGTGGATGTTTTGAAGAAAAAACTTTATGAGTTTGCCCGTCCGAAGGAATTCATCAAAGAATGGGAGGACGTCTCGATGGAAGAGCACCGGCACTTCGTCAACCTCCTCAAGCAGGGGAATTTTGCCGGCGCGGCGGAATTCCTCCGCGATACAATCTGGTCCTTCGAGGCTCAGAAGAAATTCATCGTCAAATACTACCATTTCGAAAACAAGAACTCATGACCGCCGAAGCGATCACCTTTAAAGTCACCGACTTTGTCGAGCGCGATCTTGCCTGGGAAGAAGAGGAATGTCGCAAGCTTGGGTTGCGGTTTGAGTTCTACCAAATGAAGGAAGCCCCGGCTCATGAAATCGTCCGCCGGGTCAAGGATGCAGAGATCGTTCTCGTCAACATGGCCAAGTTCAACCGCGAGGTCATCTCCGGGCTCGAAAAAACCCAAATCATCATCCGTCACGGAATCGGCTATGACAACGTCGATGTCGAAGCCGCCACGGATCACGGCATCATCCTGGCCAACGAGCGGACGGCTTCGAGCGAGGATGTCGCCGAGCATGCCGTCCTCCTGATCCTCGAGTCCTATAAAAAAAGAAAGATCCAGGACCGGATCCTCAGGGATTGGATCGAAACAGGAAAGTGGAGCTCGGAGAAGATTTATCCTCTCTATCGCTTGAACGGCAAGACCGTCGGGATCGTCGGCTGCGGGAATATCGGCAGCCGGGTCCTGAAAAAAATCCAGGGATTCGGTGTCGAAACAGTCGTCTGCGACCCCTATCTTTCGGAAAAAAGGTTCCGCGAGATCTGTTGCCGCCATACGCCGCTCGAAGAGCTGCTGAAGAAATCTGATATCATTACCATCCATGTCCCCGTGACGGACGAAACCCGCGGCATGTTCAACCTTGAGAAATTCGCCCTGATGAAAAAATCCGCCGTCCTCATTAACACCTCCCGCGGCCCAGTCGTCAAAACCGAAGACCTGATCGTGGCGTTGAAAGAGAAAATGATCGCCGGCGCAGGGCTCGATGTCTTTGAGAAAGAACCGCCGCCGGCCGACTCGGAGCTTCTCCGGCTCGACAACGTCATCCTCAGCCCCCATATTGCCTGGTACTCGGAAGAGGGCGGGTGGGACATCCGGGTGATGATCATGGACGACGTCAAGGCCATCCTGGCGGGCAAGCTCCCCCGCTATGTTGTCAACAAGGAAGTCCTTTCCAGCCCGAAATTGCGCTTCCGGGTCCGGTCATAAGCTAACGTTCTAACCCGGAGGATTTCCTGATCCCGGTTTCTTTTCAACCTCGACCTAATCGGTGATGGTCTTCCAGCCGCGCTTGTTCAGGTCGAAATAAATGACCCCTCCCGCCGCAAGACCCAACAGAAGAAACAGCAGGCCTTGTTGGAGACGGCCGAAAATCAGATTTCCCGCGCCAAACAGAAAGCCGTAGATCATGGCCACGCCGCAGAGCCAATCCATCAGGTTGAAAAGCCCGTCCCGCTGCGGCACGATATCTGTCGCCTCCCGGGCGATAGGCCCCCAGAGAGCGGGGCTTGGCCGCACGCGTCGATAGAAAGCCAAGAGAACATCTTTGTTCTCCGGCCCGGTCATCAAGGTCACCGCCAGCCAGACGGCCGTCGTCACGCCGACGGTGATCAAGCAAAGAAAGGCGAATTCGCGCGGTTCGCTCTCGCGCAGCCCGAAGCCGAATTGGAGGGTGAGCGACGTGACGAACGCGGCGATCATGGCCGAGACCTCACTCCAGGCGTTGATCCGCCACCAGAACCAGCGGAGGAGATAAACGAGTCCTGTTCCAGCTCCGATGGCGATGATGAATTTCCAGGCATCGGCGATCGATTCCATGAAAAAAGCGCTTATGGCCGACAGGATCATCAACGTCATGGTCGTCAGCTGAGAGACGAGGACATAATGCTTTTCCGGTCGCCGACGGACCAGAAAACGGCGGTAAAGGTCGTTGACGAGATAGCTCGCTCCCCAGTTGAGCTCGGTGGCGATCGTCGACATATAGGCGGCAAAAAAACCGGCGATCATCACCCCCCGGAGTGAAGCCGGAAGGTCGGTGAGGAGAATCCGAATATAGCCGGATTCCGGGTCGCCGGCGAAAGCCGGATCGTCCTGAAAACGCAGGACGGCGACCAAGGCAACGAGGATCCAGGGCCAGGGCCGAAGCGCATAGTGGGCGATATTGAACCAGAGAGTGGCCAGAAGCGAGTGCTTTTCATCCTTGGCGCTGAGAATGCGCTGAGCGATAAAGCCGCCTCCTCCCGGCTCGGCTCCAGGATACCAGGAAGCCCACCAATTGACGGCGATATAAACGAAAAAAGTGATCAGCGGCATCCAGGCAGAGCCGATCTCGGGAACGAAAGAGAGCAGGGAGCCTCCGGCCGCACCTCGAGCCTGGTCGATCGAACGGATTCCCTGGATGAGCCCGGTCATGCCGCCGACATGATGAACCGCAAAGACGGCCAAAACGATCACCATACCCATGATCAAGATAAACTGAAAAAGATCGGTCACCAGGACTCCCCAGAGGCCGGCGAGTGTTGAGATCAAGGCGGTCAAGAACATGACGCCGATCGTCATCAGCAGAGCCTCGAGCTTGGTCACCCCAAGGACGATCATCAAAATCTTGGCCATGGCCAAGTTGACCCAGCCCATGATGATCAGGTTGATCGGCAGCCCGAGGTAGAAGGCCCGAAAAGCGCGAAGAAACCGGGCCGGGGGACCGCTATAACGGAGCTCGGCGAATTCGACGTCGGTCAGGACTCCCGCCCTTCTCCAGAGGCGAGAATAGAAGAAAACGGTCAGCATGCCGCTGAAAGCCATGCTCCACCAGATCCAGTTTCCGGCGATGCCGTTGCGCGCCACGAGGCCGGTGACGGCAAGAGGCGTATCTGCCGCGAATGTCGTCGCCACCATGGACGTTCCGGCCAGCCACCAGCTGACATTTCGGCCGGAGACAAAAAAATCGCTGACGCTTTCTGTCGCCCGGCGCCGAAAATAAAGCCCGATCCCCAGGCTGATCAGGAAATAAAGAGCGATGACCGCCCAATCGAGGATGTTCAGGCGCATCTTCCTTTCTCCATTTTGGACTTCTCGGCGCGGCGATTCGGAGCTTCAGATCTTCCGTCCTAAGGCAAGGAAGCCCCAAGGGAATCCGTTTGCCGGGCCGGAAAGAGGCCATTGATATATCAATGTTTCTGGCCTGTCAAGATCGGCCGCGACCGACGCTCCCGTTCTGACTGCTGACGCCGCTCTCTCCATGATCATTGCGCGCGACGGTGGATTTGATCGTCAGAAGATTCAGAAATCAAACAAGAGGTCTTGCCAAGGGGGGGCAAATTTTGATAAAAATACTCAATGATTTTCGCCCTTTGACGAAAATTCGCAAATTTGAGCGGAGGCGACGATGAAAAAAACGATCGGTTGGGCTTTCCTTTTGGGCTTCCTGGTTTTCGGGCGAAGTGCGGCGGCGGAATTCGGCTATCCCGTCAACGGAGAGCCGTGGTATTTCATCAAGGCCAGCTTCGCCGATCCAGCCCCTCTCTCCAAGGGATCCTGGCGCGTCGCCCGTGTTGCCGTCAACGGAGAACGGGCCCGCGATTATGTCCTTTTTCAAGGCGGAGAGGAAGTCCCGGGAAAAGAGATCGACGGCGAACTCCCCTTCGAAATCAAAATCCGTCACTCCTGGACGGGGAATACGTCTTATGACGTCGAAGTCACGCTGGAAAACCCAAAATCGAAATCGTCGACTAAACTGACCCAGAAACTCACCTCCCCAGGTCTGAAGGGCTACTGGGACAGGGCCTGGAAGAACTATATTTCCCTTCTGGTGGCGGAAGAAAACGGGATCGAGCGGACGAACCTCCCCGTTCAGGCAACACTCGGCATTCTGAGCGCATACTTTCAGTCGCCCGATGAAATCCGGGTCGTTAAGACGGCCAGGCAAGGGGACGACATCGCCTATATCGAAGTCCCATGCCAAGTTTATGATATCGTCTCGTGGGAAGACCGCAAGATTCTATCGACGGTCGAAAAAGACGAAAAAACGGGCCAGCCCATCGTTCGTTATCATCCGACGACGAGCTTCAGCCTCGCTTTTTTAGCCGACCTCAAGCCGCATGAAAAGGCCACCTATCTCGTTTTCCATAACAACCCAGCCGCCCCGAAACCCGCCTACGGGAGCGATCTCAAGGTCACCGGAGAAGGCCTCGGCAAAGCGATCGAAAACAGTTTCTTTCGGGTGACCTTGAACAAAAAAAGCGGAGTCATTTACGAAATCACCGAAAAGGCCTCAAAAACCCGACTCGAACACAAACTCGAGACAAACGGCTCGATCCATTGGAATCCCTGCGTTTATTCCCCGCCGCACGCCTGGTACCATACCTCGGACTGGGAAAACCCGCCTTTTACCGAAATCAGCGGGCCTCTGTTCTATTCCATCCGCATTGCGGCCCCGATTCCCTACTATCCGAACGTCCTGTCAAGCGTGACCTATCATTTCTACGCCGGAGTTCCGTATATCCTGGTTCAGACAACCATTCAGATTGCCGATCGCCTGTTCGTCCAAGCCCTGCGCAACGGCGAGGTCGTCTTCAACAAAAAGGTCTTTTCCCATGCCGGTTATAAGACAGTGGACGGCCAGGTAAAGGTGATCGACCTCAGCCGCACCCGGATGCACCCCGAACATGTCATTTCCCTTCGTCCCGATATTCCCTGGGTGACTTTTTACAACGAAGCCAAGGGCGTCGCCTTCGCCAATCTCTACTTGGAGACGGTCGCCACCAATGTCGAGGGCGGCGAAGCGTCTTTGGAACAGCCTTTTGTCTACATCCAGCATGGGCCGTGGTATTACCTCGCCCGAGGCCTGGTCTATTCTTTCGGGACAAACAACCAGACTCGCATGCTTCCCGTGCGCAAAGGAAGCGTCTACTACGAGAAAAATGTCTTCTACCCCTTTGCCCTGAAAAAAGGCGTCCGCTTTTCGACGGAAGCCGACCGAGTGTTCCAGATGCTGAAATTTCCTCTGAGCATCCTGGAATCGATCGAAACTTACCCGGAAAGCCCGGAAGGCTGGGTGGTCCCCATCCTGACCGAGCCGTTCGAAGAGGGCGTCGAAGAGGCGATCGGTGGAAAAAAGAAAAAATAGCAGGAAGCAGCTCCTCTCCGTCTTGTTGATCTCCCTCGTCCCGACCGGAGCGCACGCGGAGGCAGCCAGGGCCGCCGTTGTCTTCGTCAGTCCGACATTTGCCAAACCTCATTTTCAAATCGCCATTTCCCATACCGTGATGGAGAATAAGACCGTCCTCAAAGAGCTTCGCGTCAACGGCGAAAAGCAGCCGCGGGTGCTTGTCTTCCGAGACGGCCGGAACTTTTCCGCCGGCACGGCGCTTGAAAAAGGGACCTATGAGGTTGTTGCGGATTACGCCTGGAAATCGGGCAAGAATTATCGGCTGACGATCATCAGTCAGATTGAAGGACGAACACCGGAGATCCGGGAGATCACGGGCCGTGCGCCGGATGAAGGCGGCATCCCCGGAGGGAAGGAAGGTTTTTACAGAGTCTATGCCGTTGAGGAAGAGGCCGGCCTGGCCAGGGACGCCGAAACTGTCAGCTTGATTCTCACTGCGCCCAAGAACGAGGCCGAGGAAGGAACATTCGTTGTCTTTGACGGCTCAAGCCCTGTCCCCTACGAGATCATAGAAAGAAGAGAATCCGTTCCCCCCGAAAAAGCCTCGGCCGATCACCCTGTCACCTTGACTTTTAAAATTGTCTTTCAGCTCAGCGCTCGAGCCGGGGAGAAAAAGCTGCTCCTTGTTCTTAAAGACGAAAAACATCCGACCGTAAAACCGGGAATCCAGCTCGTCGGCGAAGGTCTCGGCAAGACCGTGGACAACGGAATGATTGTCCTCGGCCTCAGCCCGCAGAGCGGCCAGGTCAACACGATCACTTCTCCGCCCTTGAACCTCGTGCTTCAAAACAGGGCGGGAGTGATCCATTGGAATCCCGATGTGTTTATTCCGGGCATTGCCTGGGACCATTCTTTCGACTGGAATCCTCCGCCTATCTTCGAGGAGAAGTGCGCTTCTCTGATGTACGTCAACTCCCGGCGAGGTCCCCTGCCCAGAATCCAGGATGTCCACCTTGACGTCCGATACACCCTGGAGGCGGGAAAGCCGTATTTTCTTTCGGAAACCCGGCTGAATTTCCTCCGCGATCTGGGAGTCATTGCCGTGCGCAACGACGAGATGGTCCTTTCCAAGGAACTGTTCGATTCTCTCGTTTACAAGGACCGGTATGGAAAGATTATTAAACTCGAGCTGCGGGAAAAACCCGGAGTCCCCTTTGGTCTCGTCCACGCCGGCCCGTCGGATCTGGAATGGGTTGGCCTGGTGAACACCAAAGAAAAATATGGATTCTTCAGCCTCCGACTGAACTCCGCCTGCGGCAATTTCGAAAGTCCGGGCGAATTCGAGCACAAAGCGGGAACATATTTTTATGCCCCCGCGGACGGAAATTATGTCTATTGGGTGAGGCCCCTAATTTACACCTGGGCCGACTTCGCCACCAACACGCTGCTCGTCTCTGTCCCGAAAGGAAGTTTTTTTTACGAAAAAAACGCTTATCTTGTGCTTCGGCTGGATGAGGATTTCGAGCCTCGGCTCGACGAATGGCATCGTCGCCTGACCCGACCTCTGCGCGTTTTCTGATCGGGGCAGAAACTCAGGCGTGGGAGGAGAACGCATGTTTTTCCTGGGAATCGATTCCGGGACGCAAGGGACCAAAGTCCTGGTCATCGATTTGAAAGGCCGGGTTCTCGGCCGCGGATACAGCCCGCACCGGCGGGTCGAAAACTTGAAACCCGGAGAAAGCGAACAGCAGCCCGAAGACTGGGTCCGGGCGATGGAGACGGCCCTCGGCTCGGCGCTTCGGCAGGCCCGGATCGATCCGGAAAAGATCGTTTCGCTGGGGATTTCCGGCCAGCAGCACGGGTTTGTGGCTCTCGACCGGACCGGCCGGCCGATCCGACCGGCTAAGCTCTGGAATGACACCTCAACCATCGAGGAAACAGAAATCCTGGTCCGGCGCCTAGGCGGGAAAAAAAGATACATCCGCAAGCTGGGCATCGGCCTGGCGGTCGGCTACACGGCCTCGAAGATCCTCTGGCTCAAACGCCATGAGCCGCGAAACTATGCCCGACTCCATACCGTCCTCCTTCCCCATAATTACCTGAACTTCTTTCTCACCGGAACGCCGGTCATGGAGTACGGCGATGCTTCGGGCACGGGCCTGATGGACATTAAAAAGCGCGTTTGGCACCGGGAGGCCGTTTCCGCCATCGAGCCCGCGCTGCGACTCAAGCTTCCGCCGCTCCGGCATCCGGCGGAGCCTGTCGGGTTGGTCAAAAAGAGCCTGGCTGTACGCTGGGGAATGAAGCGTGTCCTCGTCGCCAGCGGGGGTGGAGACAACATGATGGCGGCCATCGGGAGCGGCAATGTTGTTCCCGGCATTTGCACGGTCAGCTTGGGAACATCGGGAACGATCTATTCCTACTCTCCGACGCCCTTCGTTGACCCTGAAGGGGAAATTGCCGCCTTTTGCGACAGCACCGGCGGATGGCTTCCTCTCCTCTGCACGATGAACGTCACGAATACGACGGAGATTCTCAAAGAACTTTTTGGTTGGACGAACAAAGATCTTGAACGCCTGGCCGGTCAGGCACCGGAAGGAGCGGGCGGACTCCTTTTCCTTCCTTTTATCGATGGGGAGAGGGTCCCCGAGCTTCCCTGGTCGAGCGGCGTTCTCTTCGGCCTCAACCGGCAAACATTTCAGCCCTCTTACTTATCCAGAGCTTTCCTCGAGGGGACGATCCTTAATCTCGGCTACGGTTTTTCCAGGATGCGAGCTCTCGGCCTCAGGCCGTCGGAAATTCGAGCCACAGGGGGCGGGTCGCGAAGCCGTCTCTGGCTTCAGATCCTGGCCGACATCCTTCAAACGCCGGTCGTAACATTGGCCGAACAGGAAGCCGCTGCCTTCGGCGCCGCCCTTCAGGCGATCTGGGCCTATGAGACTGATCGGGGAAAAGAATCCGCGATCGCGACCATCGTCGCCGAAAGGGTCAAGACCGGCCTTCGTCCCATCGAACCCCATGCCGGAAGCGGAGCGGTTTACAGAAGCCTCCAGAAACGGTTCCATTCCCTGTGGAAAACCCTCCGCGGCGAGTTCAAGGCTCACCGGACATTTTCGGTTTCACGACCGGGCGACCCTCGAGCCGTTTGATTTCAGGTCCAGCCGTATTCGTAGCCGGTGCGATACATCATCAGGATATTCTCGACAGGCGTGATCGGTTGAAGATTGTGACACGGCGCCAGAATATATCTTCCATCCCATCCGAGAAGGCGAAAATTATCCAGGACTTCCTGCCGGACGTCTTCCGGAGTTCCAAAAGGCAAGGTGAGCTGATTGTCCATCGCTCCGTGAAAAACGATTTTGTCGCCGAAGTCGCGTTTCAGCCCTTCTCTGTCCATCCCGGGGACACGCCACTGGATGGGGTTGAGGGCGTCGATCCCCGCGGCAATCAGGTCAGGCAGAATTCGGCGGCAATTCCCGTCGTTATGATGGAAGACATAGGCTCCGGCCTGATGAGCCAGGTCGATCATCCGTTTCATTCCGGGGAGAAGGAGCTCCCGGATGTGTTCGGGAGAAAACATTAAATCGGTCTGGCCGCCCATGTCCTCAGCAACATAAGAGATCATGACTTTCCCTGGAATTTGTTCGTAGATCCGGAGGCTGTTTTCGTAAGCAAGGTCAAAGAGCTTTCCCAGACAATAACGGACGATCTCGGGGTTCTCGATCAGATCGATAAAGGCTTGCTCCTGTCCCCGGAGATTCTTGTAGGTCAGGAACGGCTCGGAACCTCCGCCCCGAACAGGATACTTTTCCCATCCCTTGATCTGGCGCGGAATTCCGCCGTAATCCCACCAGTCCGGACTCGGCCAATGATATTCGCGGTCGATCTGATCAACGGAGGAGAAACGGGCCAGAGGATGGGAGACGCACTCCTTATAGATCCCGCCCCCATAATCGACTGCGGCGTAGCGACAGCCGAAAATATCCATGCCCCGGCCAAGTTTCGGGCCGATATAGTCGGGTTCCACCTTGATGACGAAATCGACATGGAGTTTCTGGAGTGCCTGCCGAGTCGTTCGGCAGCCGAGGTGCCGGCGCAGGATGGCCGATGTTTCCTCAGTCGCCCAATAATCCATCGGTAGGCGGTCGGGCTTCCGATGCTGAAGAACGGCCAACCATCGTTCCCTGGGACTCAGGCTCTCTTTCGGCATCCGTTCATTCCCCATTCAATTTATCAAACCTCTCGTTCTCAATGCCGATGCAAATCTTTGTGCATGATCTTGCGCGTTGCGTGGAGACGATCCTCCGCCGGCAGGTCTGCCAGGATCTGGTTCATCGTTTCATCGTTTTCCGCTTGGAGAAGCCGGGCGACATAGTCGATGATGCTCGGAGGAAAGACGCCGTCCCTTTCGTAGAGGTCGCGCTTTTCCAGGAGAATCCGGCTCGACTCGACGCAGGAACGGGGAAGCGCCGGAAGCTTTTGAAGAAGAGCTCGGTCGGTAAAAATGTTTCCCTGGACATAAAGCCGATTCGCCAGTTCAAGAGCAAGGTCTTTCTGGAAGAGCGAGCTGTCGTCGCGAAAGGCCCAGTCGGCCGCCATGACGATTCCGGCCAGGAGAAGATGGATAATCGCACTCCCATCCGGAGTCCTGAGCTCGACGGTCTGACGGCTTTCGAGGCCGGAGAGTTCCATTTTCTCTTGTGGGTTCAGCCGCTTGGCCAAGTGACGCAGGTTCGACCAGCCCAGAGGAACGCGGATCATCGAGCTCCGGTTGAGATCGCTCCAACAGATGCGCGTCGGCGCCTCAAAGTTCGGCACGAGCCTGAGATAGGCGGAAGACACGGTGTTGCCGAATGCGGTCAGGGAATCCGCATAATGGCACAAACCGCCGATCAAGCGGCGGGCCGGCAGGGAAAGTTTTCCCTCCGCGTCGACCATGATATTCTTTCCGTCTCGGAGAAGCTCGAGGTGAAAATGAAGGCCGTTTCCCGCCACCCCTTCCTCGATTTTAGGCGTGAACGTCGCCACGCAGCCGTATTTATAGGCGACATTGCGGATGAGCCAGCGACCGAGAACCAGGGCATCGGCCATCTCCTCGACCGGGCGGGGCAAATACTCCACTTCGAGCTGCTCGGCCTGTCTGCCCCGGATTTCTTCCAGGTCGCTGCGGACGCTCTCCACAAACCCGACCTCGCTGTGGGCATATTTGACCGCCCCTGTAATTTGGGTGATGTGACGGACCATTTCGTTGAGAATGGGGCCGCTCTTGACGTAGGGCGCAGCCGCGTGATAGCCGTGCTGTTTTTGGGCGGGAAAGAGGCCGGGGTTCTGGCCGCTGAGCAGGAAAAACTCGATCTCGCCGAGAACCTGAAGATCAAGCCGGGAGCGGCGGCGGAAGGTCTCGACGGCACGGGACAAGATGCTGTCCAGGGCGAAAGGAGCGAGCTCGCCGTCCTTGGTCAGATAGCGACAGATGAAATCGAGGCTCCCTTCATCAAAGGGATTGAGGAAAGCCGTCTTGTAAACGGGGACGACATAGAGGTCGGAGAGAGAGGTGTCGACCATGCCCTTAAAAAGCTGCGAGCCGTCCACCCGCTCCCCCTCCGCTAAAACGGATTCCGCTTGGAATGGGCTGGCGATCGGGAGTTTCAGCTCCTTCAGCTTGCCGTCGAGAGCCGTATAATGAAAAGTGATCCTTTCAAGCTGTTTTTGCTCGATCACTTTGAGGAAGTCCTCCCGTGTAAAATCCTGGGGCGGTTTGTCCAGGAGGACGGAAAGGGGGTTGGCCAGAGCATAAGCAAAGTCTTTTTTCGCCACCGGTTTTGCTCCTTCCTTCAAAGAAGGCGATCCCTCGGCCGCTCCAGTTGAGATGGGCCTCTTTGAGCTCCTATTCTACGGAATCCCTTATGAGATTGCAATGAAGACAACCTCCGCCGTCCTGAACGGCTTATATGTCCTTTGGATTTCTGAGCCCTGGGTCGAAATCCGCGGCATCAGGAGCGTGAAGACGACGGAGGAAATTTCATATTTCAATAGAGAAGAAAAGGCCTCCTTTCGTAGTCAAAAGCTCTGAGCCCGGCCTCATATGTCCGGACGATTTCCTCCACCTTGGCCCCGCTTTCCATCGCCCGCCTGATCTTCGATGTGCCGGCGATTTTATCGAAATAGTCCGCATGAAACTCGAAGTTCCGGGGATACATCTCTTTGATCGTCTTCAGAACATGGAGAGCGGCTTCAAAAGGTCGATAGAGATTTCTGTCCAGCACATGGATTTGCGCCCCGCCGCAGAGCTGGCCGCCGAACTTAGAGAACGTGGGAGTGAACCAGGCCTCCCGGAAAACGACGCCCGCAAGGCCTAAAGCGTTCAGCTTCCTGGCAAGCGCGAAGCCGTCGATCCAGGCCGCGCCGAAAAGCTCAAACGGTCTGGTCGTTCCGCGGCCTTCCGAGATGTTCGTCCCTTCAATCAAAACCTGGCCGGGATAGACCGTGGCCGTGTCGAGGGTCGGCATGTTGGGCGAGGGCATGACCCAGGGCAATCCCGTCTCATCAAACCACATCTCGCGCCGCCAGCCTTCCATCGGGATGACCGTCAGCCGGACTTTTTTAGACAGGAATTTCTCGTTGAACATTCGGGCGAGCTCTCCGACCGTCATCCCGTGCCTCTCCGGGATCGGATAAAGACCGACGAACGAGCTGAACTCCGGGTATTCGAGCACCGGTCCTGCCAAATCTCTCCCGTTGATCGGGTTCGGGCGATCGAGGACGATAAAATCCACCCCGGCCTCGGCTGCGGCCTGCATGGCATAGGCCATCGTGGCGATATAGGTATAAACTCGCGTCCCGATATCCTGCAGATCGAAAATTAAGGCATCCACCTCCTTGATCATCGCCTTCTCAGGGATCTTGCCGGCGCCGGTCGTGTCAAAAGAGCGCATGAAATCGTCGATATTCCTCAGCATGCCGGGCGAGGCCTGAAAAGACTGACCGTAAAGGCTGAAGACGGGCAGCCTGAATTTATCGTCATAATAAAAAGGCACATATTCCCCGGCTTGGGCGTTTCCGCGGACTCCGTGCTCGGGCCCGTAGAGAGCGACGAGTTCGACGCCCTCGGCCGCCTGCAGAAGCTCGATACTGCTCCTCAGGCGGCTGTCCACGCCCGAAGGATTGGTGATCAAACCAACCTTCTTTCCTCTGACCAGGTCGAGCCCGGAGGCCAGAAAAACCTCCACGCCCGGCTTGACCGGCTGTCCGAGCCGGACCGCCGGGGCCGATTCTTCCGTTGCCTGGCGACAGGCAAAAAAAGCGCCAGCGATATTCAGAAGACAGGAAAGCCAAAAAACGGAAAGAAGATGGCGAAAGAAAATCTTTTTCATAGGGTTCCTTTCAAGTCGATTCTGGTTCGGCCGCTTCGCTTCCGGAACTTCCAGGAGTCTCGGACTGAAGGGACCATCGGCTCAGATTTTAATGAATATTTTTTTCTTATAAAGGATGGAGACCAAAGCGAGCCAGATCAGGACGTAGGTGACGGCATAAGCGAGGGATCCGTTCATTTCACCGGCCCAGGGAACGAAAAATCGCTGATAAGCAAAAGCGAGAATCCCCACCGTTGATCCTCCGGATGAAACTTTGACCCGGAGGAGCAGTTTGACGACGAGGGAAGAGCCGACATAGGCGGCGATGGCATTCGTTCCGAAGGCAAAAAACGGCCAGGCCCAAGCCCTCCATCCGAGCTCATCGACCAGCAGAGAACAGGCAGCGAGAAGCAGGAGAGCTGCGCCCGCGGAAAAGAGGACAAATGTGCTCGTCCAGAGCTGTTTGTTGATCGGGAAATAAGGGTGGAGAGCAAGGCCGAGAGCCGTCAGCCCAAATCCTCCAGCCGCCAGCCCGAGGTAAGTCCGGCCAGGCTTTCTGGGTTTCCTGATCCAATCTCCGGCCAGAGTCCCGAGAAGACAGGTGGCCACCGCCGGAAACGTGCTCAGTATTCCCTCGGGATCAAATCCCGGCTCGTAGAGATGCCCGGCCAAAAGGCGGCTGTCGACATAAGCGCAAAGATTTCCTTTCTTCTCCAGAACGCCGGGGCCGTAGCCCGGGACCGGAACGAGCATCATGACCAGCCAATAGCCCCAAAGGACAGCAAGGCAGACAGCCATCCGTCCTCCGGGCCGCAAATGAAGATAGAGCAGGGCTGAGAACAGGTAGCAAAGGGCAATCCTCTGCAAGACTCCAGGAATGCGCAGGGTGGCAAAATTCAACCGGGGAATCAAGTGAAGAAGAATTCCCAGGCCGAAAAGGACCAAGCTCCGGCGGAAGATCTTGCCGTAAATCTTCCCCCTGCCCGCCCCCTCTTCCAGCCGCCGCGCGATCGCCAGCGAGATGGAAGCACCGACGATAAAAACAAAAAACGGAAAAACCAAATCGGTCGGGGTCCAGCCGTGCCATTCCGCGTGCTTCAGAGGGGGATAGACGAATGCCCAGCTTCCGGGATTGTTGACCAGGATCATCCCCGCGATCGTCAGGCCGCGCAACGCATCTAAAGAGGCAACGCGCCGACCGGTCAAGCCGTCCTCTTGATGACGACAAGGGTCATGTCGTCCAGCGGCGCGGCACCGCCGCAGAAGTGCCTCAATTCGTCCAGGACTTGTTCGACGATCTCGGCCGCCGACTGCTTGGAGTTCTTTTGCAACACGGCCGCCAGGTTCTCCTCGCCGAATTCTTGTTTTTGCGGATCCAGAGTTTCCGTGATCCCGTCCGTGAAAAGAACGACGATCTCGCCGGGTGAAAGATGGATTTTTTTCTCTTCATAGCTGACGTCGGGGAACATTCCGAGACAGAAACCGCCGCTTTCGAGGCGGGTGACTTTTCCATCCTTGGCGATATGCAAAGGCGGGTTATGGCCGGCGTTGATATAGCGGAGTTCGCCCGTTCTCAAATTCAAGTCGCTGAAAAAGAAGGTGATAAACCGGTTTGCAGCCGAGCTGCGGTGGACGAAATCGTTGAGCTTGGCGATCATCTCGACAAGGTTGATCTGGGGATTGATTTCGGCATGAAGCGCCGCTCGCAAAGACGCCATCAACAGCGCGGCGCTGATCCCTTTGCCGGAAACGTCCGCGACCAGGATCGCCATCCGGCAGGGGTCGATGCGGATGAAGTCATAGTAATCGCCCCCGATATGGAGACAGGGGATGTTCGTCCCGGCGATGTCAAAATTCTCACAGACGGGATTCTCCTTAGGTTGAAAATCCTTCTGGATCTGAGAGGCCAGCGCCAATTCCTTTTGAAATTTTTCCATTTCGATCGCTCTCTCGACGGCCAGCGCCTGCTCATACTTCACGGCCGCCAAGTTGGCCAGGAGCGTCAGGAGCCGCAGATCCTCCTCCGAAAATTGATCGAGAAGCATGATCCGGTCGGCATACAGGACGCCGATGATTTCGCGGTTGTTCCAGAGCGGGACACACATCGCCGAATGGATATTCGAAAGAATGACGCTTTCTTTGTCGCTAAAACGCTTGTCCTTCTGGGCATCGGTCGTCAGGACGGAAGAATGGTTGTCCAGGACCAGGTTGATGATGCTCTGGCTGACGACGATCTTCTGCCGGGCCAAATTGCGGTTGTTGATCCGGGTGACCTTGGGAATCATCTGGGGAGGATTGCCCTCCCTGAGCATCAAGACGCCCCTGTCGATCGGAAGATATTCGGAGATCAAGTCCATCACCCGGTTCAAGAGCTCACCCAGAGGCTGGTGGAGGATGAGGGCCTGGCTGACCTCGTTGAGCACGGCCATGGATTTGACGTCCGAACGGATTCTCAGGAAATCGGCCGGCGTGGCCAGATTCTGCATGGTCGTCTCAATGTCGGTCTTCTTCAGAATATCGTTAAGGTGGATGATCGTGTTGATACTCCGCGCCGGCGAGGGCATTTCGGAGACCTCGACGGGAGCGTGGGAGAGGGCCCGATCGAAAATCAGACGAGTCGAGCCGATGAGAATTTCATCGCCCTTCTTGAGAACGGCCTCGCCAGCCAGCTTTTTGCCGTTGAGAAATGTCCCGTTTTTACTGCCGCTGTCGCGAAGAATGAACCGACCTTCGGACAAATAGATGACCGCATGATGGCCGGAAGAGAAGGGGTCGGGAAGCATGATTTCATTATCAGCGGAGCGGCCGATGGACAGCTTCTCCTTATCGAGATCGTATTCAAAAC
>CAZNVB010000203.1:0-2607 GCA_964576265.1 uncultured Eubacteriales bacterium
ACATAATCATTGATACATGTAATTTAGTTACAAGGAGCGAGAAATGGGAAGACATGCTTCAGCGCCCAAAAAGGACAGGAGTCAGGTTGAAGCGGCGCTTGGCGAGATCGGCGATCAGGTGGAGAAGTTGGCGGCGATGACAGCCGACTCCATCAAGAAGGCTATCGATAAAGCTCTGGCGAGGAGAAACACCGTGCTTACCATCCGAGTCAACGAAGAAAGCAACCGCAAGCTGAGCATGCTCGTGGATTGCGGCCTTTTTAAAAGCCGCTCCGAAAGCGCGGCTTTCCTGATCGAGGAGGGGATAAAAAGCCGGGAAGATCTTTTCTCAAGAATCAAGGACAAACTCGAAACGATCGAAAAAATTAGAGAGGAAATCAAAGGGATTGTCGGGAAAACATGATCCCGGCAGCCCCGCCGATACCTTGCCTTAGCCGAAATCTCTGTGTTAACATTCTGGAGTGATTCCGCTTCCGGTCTTGCCCATTCTTCTGACTTTCTCCCTGATCCAACAGACAGCCCACATGATCGAGCGAGCTTTTTTCCTCGACGATCCTGCCGTCTTGTATCCTCTCCTTTCAACCCGGAGCAGAATCCATGTTTCTCTTCCCGAGCCGATCTCGTTTTCCGATCTTCTCTCGGCGGAACAGACCTATTTTCTCTTCTCCCGCGTCGCGGCCGCCCATACGACGTTTGAATTCTTCGTCGATTTCGACCAACCTGTGCTTCTCAAGGATCAAAGCTGTCTTTTTAGAGGCCGATGGTCGTTTCGCAACAAAAAGAATCTCAACCAAGAAGTCTTCCAGGTCTTTTTCTATCTTCGCTTAGAAAAAGATGTACCGGAGCGGCCCGGTCAAAATACCTGGAAAATCGTCGAAATCCGGGCTGAGAGGCTCTGATGAGGATTCCGTTCCCCTCTCTCCGGTCCAAAGCGAGGACCTGGTCTGCGGTCGCGGCCGCCTTATCGGTGTTATTTCTCCTGCTGTCCATGTTGCTTCCCCGCTTCCTGACGATGGATTACGAAGAGCGCAGCCTCCATTCGCTTCGAAACCGGGCCGAATCGATGAAACGCGAATTCGCCATCCTCGAATGGAGGTTGCAGAGAAAACTCGGACTTCTCCTCAGCTCCCCCCTTCCCCAAGAAACAGAAGCGATTTTCGACCTCTTCAAGAAATCAGGATTCAACCCGGATATTGAGGGCGCGGCTTACTATGACGCTCAAGGAGAACTCGCCGTCTGGCTGGGCAACATCATCGATTTCCGTCCGGTCAATCCCGGCGTAAGTTTGATCGTGCGAAGCAAAGCCTCGATCTATCTTCTCGCCTCCCGGCGCGTTCGGAAATCGGAGACGATTCTCGTCACCAGGCTCCTGGCGTTCCGGCCCCCGTTGAAAGCACCCTATCTCCAAGAGTACCATTTCTTATCCCCGGAGCTTCAGGCAAACTGTCAAATCGATTACTGGGATTACAGGGAAGATGTCTCAGGGTTTGAAACTTTTTTCTCCCGCCACAAAGACGAATATATCGGGCAACCCCGTCGACAGGGCACCGCCCAGCAGCTCTTTTTTCCCTTGCGCAACGACCGCCGGGAAATCGTCGCCACGATCACGATCAGCTCGCCGTCTCTCATTTCCATTCGCGCTCAAAAAAGAGAACAATTCCTCTTTGTCTCTCTCCTGCTAATCGTCGTCGCTCTCACCATGGCCGTCGCCTCATTCTCCGGGTCGCTTCTCAAGACCGGAAGCCGCAAGCTGGCCGTAGGGACACTTCTTTTCTTAGGATTGGTCTTCCTGAGGCTGATCTTTTTCCCTCTCAGCCAGATGGAAAAGCTTCGTTCCTGGCCGATCTTCTCTCCTTCCGTTGCCAGCTTCTTCTCCATCGGAGGACTGACGCGTTCCCCGGCCGATATTTTTCTGACTTCCCTCTTTCTTTCTCTCGTCCTCGGCGGATTGGCGGCTGTTTGCTCCGACCTGCGAATCTCCAGACCGCGAAGGCAAGAATCTCCGCTCGCTTGGCTGATCGGCTTTCTCCTCGTCTTCATCCCCTGCGGTTTGTTTTCTCTGTTCCGGGAATTTATTTTTCGCCTGATCGTCCACTCCAATGTTCATCTCCTTCATTTTTCCGGCGATCTCTCTTTTATTCTCCTCCATCTCGGCCTGGCCCTTCTTTTGCTCAGCCTGTTGCTTCTGGCCGCGTCCGCATTCCGGGCCCTTCATAGAGTCCTCCCTTCCCTCCGGGAATCGGCGATCGTCTTCGTCCTAAGCCTGGCCTTTTTTGGCCTCATTTTCGTCGGAGGCAATCTCTTTCCGCAATTCGCTGTCCAGCTTCTCCTCGCCGTGTTTTTTTATCTTGCCTCGCGGCATCAGAATTTCCTAAAAAATAGAGGTTTTGTCGTCGGCGGCCTCCTCCTGGGTGTGCTTTTCTGCTTTTCCGAGATCGCGCCCGAATCAACGGCCCGCCTCCGTTCGATCGTTCAAAATTCCCTCCGCCGCACCATCGAGGCTCAGGAGAATTGGGCGGATTTTTTGCTCCGGCAATCCATTTCGGAAATCGAAAAAAGGCGGGCGGCGATTGTCTCTTTCCTTCAGAACCCGGACGGATCGCCGCT
>CAZNVB010000204.1:0-17959 GCA_964576265.1 uncultured Eubacteriales bacterium
TTTTCTTGACAGGGATAGGGAATTATGATTTACTGATAGGTCATTTTTGGCCCGGAAGAGAATAAGGATGCGCATGAATCGGGCGAGAAAAGAAAGGGAAAAATGAGAGCCCGTATTTCAAAAAATAAAGTCGGCGACGATTTCGTCAAGAAAATCGAGGAGATCAGCGGCCAGAAACTCCTCGCCTGCTACCAGTGCGGCAAATGCTCGGCCGGATGCCCGGCTGTTTCCGAGATGGACATCCTTCCCAACCAGGTCATCCGCTTCGCCCAGCTCGGCCTGAAAGAAGAACTTTTGGAATCCAAGTCCGTCTGGGTTTGCGCCTCCTGCTACACCTGCAATGTCCGCTGTCCCAAGGGCATCAAAATCGCTGAGGTCATGGAGGCCGTTCGCCAGATCTTGCTCCGCCAACGGAAAGATCATGTCTGCGTCGCCACCCTTTCGGATACGGATCGAGCATCCGTCCCTGCCATCGCTCTGATCAGCAATTTCCGAAAATTCACTTCGTGATGGTTCGTTTGTCGTAAATGCCAAGATCATTGTCCGACCTCAAAAAGATGAGGGAGCTTCATGAGCATAAGCTATTATCCTGGCTGCACCCTGAAATCAAACGCCAAGAATTTTGAGGATTCCACCCTCTGCTCTCTGCGCGAGCTCGGCCTCGAGGTCAAAGAGCTCGAGCGCTGGAATTGCTGCGGAACCGTTTACTCTTTGGCCGCAGACGACTTGATGCGGCATTTGGCCTCGATCCGAAATCTTATCCGGGTCAAGGAATCCGGCTCCGACTCGGTGATGACTCTCTGCGCCATGTGTTACAACACGCTGAAAAGGGTCAACGAAAAAGTCAAGGCTGACCCGGAAGGATTGAGGAAAATTCACCAATTTATGGACGAGGAGAAAGTCTCCTATCAAGGAGACATCAAGGTCCGCCATCTGCTCGAGCTTCTGCGGGATGATCTCAAGTTCGAAACGATCGCTCAAAAAGTCCGCCGGCCTCTGCGCGGTCTGAAAGTGGCCAGCTATTATGGATGCTTATTGGTTCGACCCAAAGAAGTCGGCCTTGACGACATGGAAAATCCGACCGTTCTGGATGATCTGACCGCCGTCCTCGGGGCGATCCCGGTCGATTTCCCCTATAAAACGGAATGCTGCGGCGCCTACCAGACCGTGGATAAGCCCGCCGTCGTGGCTGAGCGGACTTTCAGCATTCTGTCTTCGGCCCAGGCCCGGGGGGCCGACGTCGTCTCGGTCAGCTGTCCCCTCTGCGCCTTCAATTTGGACCAGCGCCAAAAAGAAACAGCGGAAAAACATTCGGAGTTCAAAAGAATTCCGATTCTTTATTTTACCCAGCTCATGGCGATCGCCCTGGGCTGCGAGGAAAAAGATCTCCATTTCGATTTGCACTACGTTGATCCCAAGCCCATATTGCAAACCCGGGGCTTGATTTGAGGGTGACATGATTTATTTTGGGAATCTCAAGCCGAAAAAGGGCGATATTCACATCAACAAAGAGCGCTGCAAAGGCTGCGGCTTTTGCGTCGAATACTGCCCCAAGGACGTCCTTGAACTGTCTGAAGAGTTCAACCGGAAGGGCTACCACCCCCCGCGAGTGGTGAAAGAAGAGGACTGCATCTACTGTCAACTCTGCGAGTCCATCTGCCCGGAGTTCGCGATATTCGTCACTCTCAAGAAAGAGAAAGAGGAGGAAGAAGGTGAAAAAAGGGAAAGCAGACCCTAAGGGAGTTCTGACCGGAGCTCATTACCTTGACGGCGATTTCGCCATCGCCGAGGGCGCCTTGGCGGCCGGCTGTCGCTTTTTTGCCGGCTATCCGATCACTCCCTCGACCGAGACGGCGGAACGTTTTGCCGAACGGATTCCGTTCGTCGGCGGTGTTTTTATCCAGATGGAGGACGAAATCGCTTCTATCACCGCGCTCATCGGCGCTTCCTGGGCCGGGCAGAAGCCTATGACCGTGACTTCCGGGCCGGGGTTTTCCCTGATGATGGAGAATATCGGACTCGCCGCCATGATGGAAACTCCTCTGGTCATCGCCAATGTCCAGCGCGGCGGCCCTTCCACCGGGCTTCCCACCCTGACCGGACAGGGGGACATGATGCAGGTCCGCTGGGGCTCCCACGGAGATTACGAAATCATCGCCCTTTCCCCAGATTCCCCCCAGGAATGCTTTGACCTGACGATCAAAGCCTTCAACCTGGCTGAAACCTATCGCGTCCCGACGTTCGTCATGACCGATGAATGCGTCGGCCATATGCACGAGAAGGTCGTCATTCCGCCGGCCGAGGAGATCGAAATTGTGGAGAGAAAATGGTATGAAGGCGGCAAGGAAAAATATCTCCCCTATAAGCCGGACAAAGACCTCGTCCCGTTCATGGTCAAAGCGGGGCAAGGATACCGCTTTCACACCACAGGGCTGACCCATGACGAGCGGGGCTACCCGATTATCAATGCGGAGGTCCAGGACTGGTGCGTCCGTCATCTCGTCGATAAAATCCAAAAAAACGCCGAAAAAATTATCGAGTACCAGGAAGATGAGGTCGACAACGCAGAGATCGTCGTCGTCTCCTACGGCATCACTTCCCGGGTTGCCGTTCGTGCCGTCCAGCAGGCCAGAAAAGCCGGAATCAAGGTCGGGATGCTGCGTCTGATCACCGTCTGGCCGTTCCCGGAAAAGCGGATCAAGGAGCTCGCTCCAAAAATCAAAGCCTTTATCGTTCCGGAAATCAACCTGGGGCAGATGCGCCGCGAGGTCGAACGCTGCGCCTTTGGCCGGGCTCCGGCGATCGGCGTGCCCCATTGCGGCGGTTGGGTTCATAACCCCGATGACATCCTGAAAGCCATCAAGGAGGCAGCCCGATGAAGCCAGAAGACCGGCTGGAAGAGCGCAACCCGATCGAAGATTTGCTGCGCATGGACCGGATTCCCCACATTTGGTGCCCGGGATGCGGGATCGGAACGGTCGTTTCCTCATTTGCTGAGGCCCTGAAAAAAAGCGAACTCGATCTCGATAAAGTGGCCATTGTCTCGGGAATCGGTTGCACGGGACGGGTCGCCGGGTATGTCAAACTTGACTCTTTCCACAGCACCCACGGCCGGGCCGTTCCGTTTGCCACCGGTCTCAAGCTGGGCAATCCTGAGCTCAAAGTCGTCGTCTTCAGCGGCGACGGCGATATTTTCGGCATCGGAGGCAATCATTTTATCCACGCCGCCCGGCGGAATATGGATCTCGTCATCATCTGCGTCAACAATTTCAACTATGCCATGACCGGCGGCCAAGTCGCGGCGACGTCCCCGATCCAGGCCAACCTGTCGACCGCTCCCTACGGCAACTTCGAATATCCCTTCAATCTTCCTCTCCTGGCGGAAGCTTGCGGGGCGACCTATGTCGCCCGCTGGACTTCGCTTCACCTCCGTCGGGTGACGAAATCCATCCAGGAAGCCCTGGCCCATAAAGGTCTCTCCCTGATTGAGGTCATTACCCCTTGCGTCACCCTCTACGCCCGCCGCAACCGTCTCGGCGACGGGCTGAACCTGCTGAAGTACTATTACGATCATTCCGAGATCCGGCACGGCGCGGATACCAGGACTCTGGACATTACTTACCAGGGAAAAATCACCGTCGGCAAGTTCGTCGATAAGGAGAAGCCGACGTTCCTTGAATGCATGAACACTCATCTGCAAAAAACTCTGGGCGAGAAATATCGCCCCTATGGAGCATGACCCATGCACGAAATCCGTTTTTCGGGCTATGGCGGCCAGGGGATTATTCGTTGCGGTCTGATCACCGGGAAAGCCGTTTCCCTCTTCGACAATAAGTACGGCACGATGACCCAGAGCTTCGGACCCGAAGCCAGGGGCAGCGCCTGCAGCTCTCAGCTAGTCGTTTCCGAAGAGCGCGTCCTTTATCCTTATATCACCCGACCTCAGATCCTGGTGGCGATGTCTCAAGATGCCTATGAGAAATACGAGTCCGAGCTTCGAGAAGACGGGATTTTGATTTACGACACCGACCTGGTCAAGCTGAAGCCGCCTCGAGGTCAAATCAAGATTTACGGGATTCCATCCACCCGTTTCGCAGAAGAGATGGGCAACCGGATCTTTGCCAACCTGGTGATGTTGGGGTTCTTCACCGCCATCACTAAGGTGGTCTCCCCAGAAGCTATGAAAAAGGCTCTGCCCGGCCTTGTGCCGAAGCGCTTTCTCGACCTCAATATACGGGCTTTCGATCGAGGTTACGACTTCGGGCTGGAGGTCTTGGAAAAAGAGAAGGCGGAAAAAGAGTCGTCCGTCTCGAAGCCGACCGAAGAACCGACTTCGCCCAGACCGTCGAGGAAACAGGCGCCACGAAAGGCCCGCCGATGAAAAGAACAGGGATTTTCGTTTGTCATTGCGGCATCAACATCGCCGGGACGGTCGATGTGAAAAAGGTCGCCGCCGACCTGGCAAAATATCCCGGGGTCGTCCATGCCGAGGATTATGTGTATATGTGTTCCGACCCCGGCCAGGGCCTGATCGTCCGGGCGATCCAAGAAAAAAAATTGGACAATGTGGTCGTCGCCTGCTGTTCGCCAAACCTTCATGAAACCACTTTCCGCAACGCTTCCCAACGAGCCGGACTCAACAGCTTTCGCTGCGAGATCGCCAATATCCGCGAGCAGTGCAGCTGGGTTCATAAGGATAAACCGAAGGCCACGCAAAAGGCGATCAAAATCACGAAGAGTGCCGTCGAAAAAGTCCGCGGAAACGAGTCTCTGGAGCCGCTCAGCGTGCCGGTGACGCGAAGGGCGCTCGTCATCGGCGGGGGAATCGCCGGCATCCAGGCGGCTCTTGACCTGGCCAACACGGGCTTCGAGGTCATTCTGGTGGAAAAAAAACCCTCGATCGGCGGGCACATGAGTCAGCTCTCCGAAACCTTCCCGACTCTCGATTGTTCCCAGTGCATTCTGACGCCAAAAATGGTCGAGGTCTCCAAGCATCCGAAAATCAAGCTGATGACTTACAGTGAGGTCCAAGAGGTCAGCGGATTTGTCGGAAATTTCAAAGTCAAGATCTTGAAGAAGCCGACCTATGTCGATCCGACCAAGTGCAACCTATGCGATGAGTGCACGAAGGTCTGCCCGATCGTCGTCCCCAATGAATTTGAGCTCGGCCTGACCGGTCGCCGAGCGATCTACATCCCATTTCCCCAGGCGATCCCGGCTTCCTACACGATCGACGACAAAAATTGTCCCGATCTGGCGACGACGATCGCCTGCGGAAAATGCGCCGATGTCTGCAAAGTCCAGGCGATCGACTATGATATGAAGCCGGAAATCGTCGAGGAAGAGGTCGGAGCGATCATCGTCGCCACCGGTTACGACCTTTACGACAAAGAAAATATGGCCGAATACGGCTACGGGAAGTATCCCGACGTCCTCGACGGGCTGCAGTTCGAGCGGTTGTGCTCGGCCTCCGGACCGACTCGAGGAAAAATCCTTCGTCCCTCCGACCATAAGGAACCTAAAGAAGTCGTCTTCATCCAGTGCTCCGGATCGCGCGATCCGGAAAATCACTGCGCCTACTGCTCGAAAATCTGCTGCATGTACACCGCCAAACACGCCATGCTCTACAAGCATCATGTTCACGACGGCCAGGCTTACATTTTTTACATCGATATCCGCTCCGGCGGAAAGGGGTACGAAGAATTCGTCCAGCGAGCGGTCGAAGAAGACGGAGTCGTTTATCTTCGCGGCAAAGTGTCCAAGATTTTCGAGGACAAGGGAAAAATCATCGTCTGGGGGGCGGACACATTGACCGGAAAACACATCGAGATCGCCGCGGATATGGTGGTCTTGGCTCAGGCCATGCGTCCGTCTCAAGGAGCTCAGGAACTGGCCAAAAAGCTCAAACTGGCCCTGGACAAAGATGGGTTCCTGGCAGAAGCCCATCCCAAACTCCGTCCCGTGGAAAGCGTCACTTCGGGGATGTTTCTGGCGGGGGCGGCCCACGCTCCCAAAGATATTCCGGAAGCTGTGGCTCAGGCGAGCGGCGCCGCCGCGAAAGCCGTCACCATTCTTTCCCAGGAGCGGCTGTATCATGCGCCGACGGTCGCCAAGGTCAGCGCCAATCTCTGCACGGGCTGCGGAATGTGCGTCCTCGTCTGCCCCTATGACGCGATCAGCCTAAAGGACAAGGACGGCAAAGCCGAGGTCAACGAGGTTCTCTGTGAAGGCTGCGGCACTTGCACGGCCACCTGCCTGCGCTCGGCCATCCAGGTCAAAAATCTCAGCCAGAATCAGGTGGCGGAAATGATCCTTGCCGCTCTCGGAGGATGACGATGACCGAGGAATTCGAACCCCGAATCGTGGCCTTTTTATGCAAGTGGTGTTCCTCGGCCGGCAGCGACTTGGCCGGAGTCTCACGGTTGGAGTATCCGCCCAATGTCGTCCCGATCCAGGTCATGTGCTCGGGAAGCATTTCGCCTCTCTATATTTTTTCCGCCTTCAATAAGGGCGCCGACGGCGTCCTCGTTTCCGGTTGTCATCCGGGCGACTGCCATTACACCAAGGGAAATTATTACGCCCGACGGAGGCTGAATCTGGTGAAGAAGCTCCTCGAATACATCGGACTGGAGCCGGAAAGATTCCAGATGTCCTGGGTGTCGGCAGCCGAGGGCCAAAAATACACCCAGGTCATCAAACAGTTTGTCGAGGAATTGAAGCCGCTCGGCCCCCAGACAAAATTGAGGAGAAACGGCTGATGGCCAAAATCGAGGAGCTCAGAGAAGAAGCCCGCAGACTCCTGCGTGACGGCAAGGTCAAATATATCATCGGTTACGGGACGGGGCGCGACGGATGGAGGGCCGTCCCGATCTTTATCCGCCAGCCGGAGGAGGCCGATCGCCTGATTTGGAATCCGACCTGCGTTCACAACCTCAGCCGCTTTCTCGCTGATGAAAAAAGGCGCCAGGCAAGAGAAAAAAAGCCGGACCGCCGTCCGGTCGGAATCGTCGTCAAGGGCTGCGACAGCCGGGCGATCGTCGTCCTGCTCCAGGAGAAATTCATCCGCCGGGACGATCTCGTCGTTCTCGGTGTCTCCTGCGAAAAAACCGGAGTCATCGACGAAGATAAGCTGACCGACAAACTCAAGGGCAAAAAGCCCGAAAAAATCGAATTCGGCGATCAAGGGGAATTCATCGTCGCCGCAGGAAATGAAAAGATCGCCGTTTCCGCCGGCGAGCTCCTGGCCGAACGATGTCGTGAATGCCGGGCGAATTTTCCCGTGATTTATGATTTTTTGACTGGCGAAAAGAGTCCCCGGCCTGTCGAGCGGCCCTTCGGATCAATCGAGCGAATGGAAGCTCTCTCGAGTGAGGAACGCTGGGCATTCTGGAAAAATGAGCTCGAAAAATGCATCCGCTGCTATGCCTGCCGCTCGGTCTGTCCGATGTGTTATTGCGATGAGTGCGTGGTCGACAGCATCAGCCTTGCCGTCACTGCCGACACGACCGCCGAGGAGAAAGCCCAGAAAATCAAATGGGTTCAAAAATCCCCTGAAATATCCGAGAACTTCGTCTATCACCTTGTCCGGGCCATCCACCTCGGCGGCCGGTGCATCGATTGCGGAGAGTGTGAACGGGCTTGTCCTCTGGAGATTCCCCTCCGCTTCCTCAACAAGAAACTGGAGAAGGAAGCCAAGGAACTCTTCGGCTATGAGGTGGGATTCGATGTCTCCCAGCCGCCTCTGATTTCCTGTTTCAGGGATGATGATCCAGGGGATTTTATCAGGTAATCCGATGCATAAAATACTGAACAAGACGGTTTTCTCCAAGTGGGTAAAAGAGCTCCGTTCGTCCAAGATCTATTTTCCCCGGAAAGACGACTCCGGCCGATGGAACTATGCCCAGATCACCCCGGACGAAGACGCGATCTTGGATGTTTCCCAAACGACCCTGCCGCCGAAAAAAATTCTCTTCCCTCAGCGCGAGATCTTTCTGGAATTCTCGAAAAACATCGAAGGAGACGGAGAAACGCTGGAGGTCAAGGAAGTCATGCCGGAAGATGGTTCGACCATCATCTTCGGCGTCCGCCCCTGCGAAGGCCGAGCGGCCTGGCTGCTGGACAAGGTCTTTGCCGGAGACTTCAGCGACCCCTACTACTGGAAAAGAAGGAACCAGACGACTCTCATCGGTCTGGCCTGTTCTATCCCTCCGTCCGAGAATTGCTTCTGCCTCTCGGTCGAAGGCTCTCCCCATTCGGAAGAAGGTCTGGACATCCTGCTGACCGACCTCGGGGAAAAATATTATGTCAAAGTTTTAACCGAAAAGGGAGAGAAACTCGTCGAGGCGGCCAAGAAATTGTTTTCCGACCCTCATCCCGAGGAAACAAAAAAAGCTCAGGCTGTCCAGGCCGAATCGGAAAAGCGGCTGCGGCGGCATCTCCAAGAGGCGCGGCTGATCTCGGAAAAGCTCAAAGGAATGTTCCATTCCTCCCTCTGGGACGAGGAATCGATGAGCTGTATCCGCTGCGGAATCTGCACCTATCTTTGCCCGTCGTGTCATTGTTTCGACATCAGCGACGAAGTCGATGCGGTCTCGCCGCTACGGGGAAAACGGGTTCGAACTTGGGACACCTGCCAGTTTCCGGACTTCACCATGCATTCGTCGGGACACAATCCGCGGCCCGACAAAGCCTCCCGCTTGCGCCAGCGGCTGTTCCACAAGTTTCAATATTTTGTCGAGATCTATAACCAATTCCAATGCGTCGGCTGCGGCCGCTGCATTTCCTTATGCCCGGTCGGAATCGATATCATCGAAGTTCTTGACAAGGTCAGGAGCCATGGATCGTAACGTTTATCTCCCCCAACTCGCCAGGATCATCGAAATCAAAGAGGAAGTCGGAGGACCCCGCCCCATCAAGTCCTTCCGGACAAAGTTCGTCGACGGTCCGGGATTCATCCACCGCTGCGGCCAATGCGCCATGCTCTCCGTTTTCGGAAAAGGCGAGTCGATGATCTCGATTTCCTCGTCCCCGCTGGTCAAGGATTACCTCCAGTTCAGCGTCCTCAAGACAGGCCGGGTGACGACGGCGCTCCATGAGCTGGAAAGGGGAGATCTCATCGGCCTCCGCGGTCCCTACGGAAACGGCTTTCCGGTGGAAGACTGGAAGGGCAAGAATCTCGTTTTTATCGGAGGCGGAATCGGGCTGGCGCCGATCTGGTCGGTCCTGCAGACGACTCTTCTCGACCGATCCTCTTATGGAGAACTCACCTTGATCTACGGCGCCAGGACCTCCCGGGATCTCGTCTTCAAAGAGGAACTGAAAGAGCTCAAATCCAAGATGCCGGTTTATCTATCGATCGATGTCGCCGAGCCCGAATGGCAGGAGTTTGTCGGTTTTGTTCCCCAAAATGTCAGCCATCGAAAGCCGACTCCGGAAAATACGATCGCCATCACCTGCGGGCCGCCGATCATGATCAAGTTCGTCATTCAGGCACTCAAGGAACTCGGCTTCGCCGATGAACAGATTTACACCACCGTCGAAAACAAGATGAAATGCGGCATCGGAAAATGCGGTCGCTGCAATATTGGTTTTCATTACGTCTGTAAGGACGGACCGGTCTATTCCTGGGCTGAGTTGAAAAAACTCCCCCAAGAATACTGAATATTCTCCGAATTTCAAGCGAAGAAGGAGAACCGAACATGGCCACAGAGAAGGCGGCGCGAAAAAAGAAAGCCGAACCTCAACGGACTCGGAAAACTGAGACGGTACCGGAACATCCTCCCAAAGAAATGGTCACGGTCTTCATCATGGGCAAGGCCCACCGGGTTCCGGCCGACGCGACGATCATGGGAGCGATCGAATACGCCGGCTATCAGATCAAGCGCGGCGCCGGCTGCCGGGAGGGATTTTGCGGGGCCTGCGCCACCGTCTACCGTCTTCCCGGCGATTACAAAATCTACACCGGACTTGCCTGCACCACGCTTGTCCGGGAAGGAATGTGGCTCGCCCAGCTTCCCGTCATTCCGGCCCAGAAGCCCGTTTATGACATCACCAGGCTGGAACCCAACGTCTCGACCTTCCAGAAGCTCTACCCGGAGATCTTTCGCTGTGTGGCTTGCAATACCTGTACCAAGGCTTGCCCCCAGAGCCTTCAAGTCATGGACTATATTCAGGCGGCCATCCGCGGCGACATAGAAAAAGTCATGGATCTGTCGTTCGACTGCCTGAGTTGCGGCCTGTGCGCCATTCGCTGCCCGGCGGAAATCGTCCACTATAATGTCGGCCTTCTTGGAAGGCGGCTCTACGGACGATATTTATCGAAAAAGAGCCCTGAGCTCGAGGCCCGGCTGAAAGAAATCAAGGAAAAGAAGTACGAAAAGGAATATCGGGAGCTGATGAAAACGAGCCGGGAAGAGCTGAAAAAGAAATATTATGCCCGCGATACGGAATAAAGGAGCGTTCGATGTATCCTGAATACATGACCGAATCCCTGAAGCTTGTCGAGCAGACTCGACCGAAGCGCTTAGCTCTTGAAAGATCGGGAAAGCCGGTCTTTCCGCCGATGACGGCCGAGGAGCGGGAGACCGTCCTCAACCGTTTCCACCCCGACTACCGAAAAGAATCCCGCCGCGTCATCCGTATCGGACCGAACAAAGGCGAAGAAATCACGACCGAGGTCGCCGATATCTTGGAATCGCACAGCCGGATCCGGCCCGAGATGTTTGACCTAAGCCGGCCGGATTATGAGACCGATCTCTTGATCGTCGGCGGAGGAGGCGCCGGGTGCGCCGCCGCCATCATCGCCCTGCAAAACGGCGTCAAGAGCATCATTTCGACGAAACTCCGTCTCGGCGACGCCAACTCGATGATGTCGCAAGGCGGAATGCAGGCGGCGGTGACGCCCCAGGATTCACCGACCCGGCATTATCTCGACGCCCTCGGCGGCGGGCACTTCGATAACAAGCCCGATCTTGTCCGCGCTCTGACCGAAGACGGGCCTGAAGTCGTCAAATGGCTTGAGGAGCTCGGCGTCGTCTGGGACAAGAATCCGGACGGCTCGATGTATGTTCTTCACGGCGGCGGCACCTCTCGAAAGCGGATGCATTCTTGCCGCGATTACACCGGCGCCGTCATCATGCGGACGCTCATGGACGAGGTCCGCAATCATCCCGACATGGTCACCGTCCTCGAGTTCATGCCGACCGTCGAACTGATCCTCGACCATCGGGGTCGCTGCGCCGGCGGCGTCATCTACAATATGGAGACCGAAGAATATTTCACCGTCAAGGCCAAGGCGACGATCATAGCCACCGGAGGTTACGGCCGGTTGCACATCCGCGGCTTCGATACGACGAACCATTACGGCGCCACCGGCGACGGCCTGGTGATGGCCTACCGGGCGGGAGCGAAACTCCTCTATATGGATTCCGTCCAGTATCACCCGACGGGCGCGGTTTTCCCAGAGCAGATCGCCGGTTTTCTCATCACCGAGAAGATCCGCGGCGCCGGAGGCCAGCCGTTGAACAAATTTGGCGAGCTTTTCGTCTTTCCCCGCGAGCCGCGCGACGTCGAAAGCGCCGCCTTTATACGCGAGTGTCTGGAGCGGCACAACGGCATCCAGACGCCGAGCGGACGCTGGGGAGTCTGGCTCGACTCCCCGCTGATCGAGATCATCCAGGGCAGCGGCTACCTCGAAAAGAATTTTCCGGCGATGGTCCGCCAGTTCATTCGCTATAATATCGACATCACCAAGGAACCGATGCTTGTCTACCCCTCCCTCCATTACCAGAACGGCGGCATTGAAATCAACGACCGGTGCGAAACGAATATTCCCGGGCTCTATGTCGCCGGTGAGGCATCGGGCGGCGTCCACGGCCGGAACCGCCTGATGGGAAATTCCGTTCTCGACTATAATGTTTTCGGCCGGCGGGCGGGAAAGTATGCCTCTGAATACGTCAAACATGTCGTTTTGGGAAAGCTCAGCCTGGCGCATATCTCCGCTTACGAGAACGAGATGAAGAAGGCTCGAATCAAGACCGACCGAATCGCTCCCGTCCTCCTTCCCTCTTACACACCGGAGGAGGTGCGCCGGCGTCAGCTCACCGCCCACTACGAGGGCACGCTGCGTTAGTTTATCGATCGATTCTCTAAATTCGGTAAGCTTTATTCTAAAAAGAACCTCGTCCGCCGCTTGGATTTCTCATTGACCGGCTCGGCGTCGAGAGCCCACATCCCGCGGCCGTGAGTCGCGATGACGATGACATTGTCGCGGGGATGAATGATCAGGTCATGGACATAGACCATCGGCAGGTCGCCGCCGAGAACGCTCCAGGTCGTCCCGCCGTCCTTGGTGACATAGACGCCGCAGTCCGTCCCGACGTAAAGGATATTCCGATCCACCGGGTCCTCGCGGATGACGTTGACCGGCCCGAGCGGAATATTGCCGACGATGCTTTTCCAGCTTTTTCCGAAATCGGTCGACTTCCAGATGTAAGGGGTAAAATCGTCGTCGCGTTTCCCATTCTGGGTCATGTAGACCGTCCCGATATCATAAGCCGAGGCGACAATCCTGGAGACCCACTTCTGGTAAGGCAGCCCGGCCATCGCTTCCTGCCATGTTTTTCCGCCGTCTTTGGTAACATGGACTTTTCCGTCATCCGTGCCGACATAGATCAACCCGGCCCGGAGCGGGGACTCGGAGATGGTGAAAATCGTGTGATAGGGAATATCCCCCATTTCCGCGGCCGTATTGTAAGTCAGGTCGGGGCTGATCCTTTCCCAGGTATCGCCCCGGTTCTGAGAGCGAAAGAGGAACTGCATGCCGTGGTAGATCGTCTCGTTGTGATGAGGAGAGATGATAAAGGGAGCGATCCACTGGCCCCGGAGGGGCGCTTCGTCAGGAAGAGTCCTCGGCAGAAGGCTTTTCGTCCCTTGACGGCGAGGCCATCTCATGTCCGTCCGCTGGATCCGACCGTAAAAGCTGGCGGAATAGACGATGTTGGGATCAAGCGGGTCGATGGCATGACTGCAGCCCTCGCCGCCCGGCGCCCATTCAAACTCCACCGCCTGAAACCCTTCCAGGGCATTCCCAGTGAACGGATCGACTTTCCTTAACACCTGGGCCCGGTAGCTGCCGTGATCCTGCATCGACCCGTACACCCGGAACGGGGTATCCATATCGTAGGCGATGTTGAAGAACTGGCAGACGGGAAGGTTGTCGGTGAACCGTCGCCAGGTCTTGCCGCCGTCGTAAGAAATGACGATCCCGCCGTCGTTGACATTAACGATATAATGGGAGTTGTCGGGATCGATCCACAAGCCGTGGTGATCGACGTGCATTTCCCGCCACCAGGAGTGAAACGTCTTCCCTCCGTCTCTCGTGACACTCAGGGGAACGCCCAAAACATAAACGGTGTTTTCGTCGTTCGGGTCGACTCTGACCTGCCCGAAAACCCAGCCGTAAGTGCCGGAATGTCGCTCGAGAAGCGTCTTCGTCTCGGCCGTCGTCGGGGCGACGAGCTTCCATGTTTCAGCCTGATCATCCGACCGGTAGAGCGTCGCGCCCTTGATGATCCCGCTCGAGGGAAGGCCGTAGCCGTCAATCCGCTCTTCCTGGGTCGCCTCACGAGCCGGCTCGTAGTTGTCGACCAGGGCATAGAGGACATGGGGTTTCTTCAGGCAGAGATCGATCCCGATCCGTCCTCGAAATTTCCCTTCCGGCAAGCCGGCATTCGTCGGCCGCCACGTTTTTCCGCCGTCGATCGTCTTATAAAGACCGCTTTCCGAGTAGCCGGAGAAATTCCGCGGGTCATTCCATTTGAGACGGATTCTCTGCCAGACAGCCGCATAAAGAACTTCCGGGTTCTGCGGATCCATGACCAGGTCGATAGCCCCGGTTCTGGGGCTGATATAAAGGATTTTCTGCCAGGTTTTGCCCCCGTCTGTCGTCTTGAAAACTCCGCGCTCAGGGTTGTCCGTCCACTCGTGGCCGGAAGCGGCCACATAGACGATGTCCGGATTCTGGGGATGAACGATGATCCGGGCAATGGTGTAGGTCTCGCTCAAGCCCATGTGCTGCCATGTTTTTCCGGCATCCGACGATTTGAAGATTCCGATCCCCGCCTGGGAGCTGCGGAAAATGTTCGCTTCGCCCGTTCCCACCCAGACAATGTCGGGATTTGTGGGACAGAGCGCGATGTCGCCGATCGAAGTCGAGGCCGCTCGATCGAATACCGGAACCCAGGTTGTCCCCTCGTTCTCCGTCTTCCAGACGCCTCCGGAGGCAGTAGCCACGTAAATCGTATAATTTTTCCCCTTGGGCTGGACGACGGCGATATCCGTGCATCTTCCGCTGACGTTTGTCGGTCCGATATGGCTCCACTTGAGCTTGGCGAAAGGCGATGCCTTCGTCATCTCCAAATGCACCTCATAGCCGCGCGTCCGAAGTGAAGGATCGGTGGACTGGATGCGCTGAGCTGGGGCGGTTTTTTGCCCCGCGAAAGAAAGGACAATGGCCAGGGCGAAAGCCAGCAAGACGCCAATCAAGACAAGCGGGCGAAGAGATTTCCGGCTGTTTTTCATGGTCCTCCTCCCTTGGAATAGAAGTCTTTCCGCCCCTCCTGACTGAAAAAGAAATTGTTCATTTTCATGGCGACGGTGGGCCAGATTGTAAAAAAAGCCGTTCCTCCTGTCAACCGCCTCATTTTCCGGAAAGACAAAAGAATGATTTCTCCTTTTGACTTTTGAAAGAGAAGCTGTTATAAAAAATCCGACTGCCTCAGGGAGGATGTTTTTGACCTGAAGGGACCGCGACGAGAAGAAGTCGCCCCAAGGAGAAATTGGCCATGCCTGAAAACGAACATGAAAGACGCTCTTGCATCCGCTTCAAGATTCCCGGAGCCACGGTCGATTACCAAAAAAAATCCTTATTTCCAAAACCCGGATATATCGAAGAGTTCTGCCCGGTCATCGACATCAGCCGGGGAGGGATCCGTTTCCTGACACAGAAGGCGATTAAGCCGGAAACCGAGGTCTCTGTGCGCATCTCGATCCCGGGCGAACGCATACCGTTCACCATGAAGGGAATTGTCAAATGGTCTTCTCCCAGTCAGGGAAAGACCTACCACTATCAGGCCGGCGTCCAATTCCATCCCTACGGAGACAAAAAGAACGAAAACCTGCCTCAAAACATGGTAAAAATCATGGCCCTCGAGCAGAAATTTGTCGAAAAAAGTCAGGAAGACGCTGAGGCTTCCGTCTCCGAAAAGGACGAATTCGAGATTTAGGAGGCTCGGTCCTCCTCCAGGACTAGGCGGGAAAAATCCGCCAGCTCGGCGAAAAGATGTCGCAGTTCCTGGAGAAGCGCCAGGCGATTCCGACGCAGTTTCTCATCTTCGGCCATCACCAGCACCCGATCAAAAAAGCGGCCGAGCGGCCCTTCCAGTTTCAGGATTTCTTTTTGAACCCGCAGAAACTCCCCCTGAGATAAAAACGGCTTGATTTTTTCCCTGATTCCGATCAGGACGGAGTAAAGTTCTCTTTCCTCGCTTTCGTCGAAAAGTCCAGGATCGAGGGTATAGGCGGGCAGGCCGCGCAGGATGTTGTTGACGCGCCTGGCCATTAAAATCAGGCGTTCGAAGCGGGGACTCTGGCTCAGCGCCTGTAAGGCCTCAAGCCGCAGAAAAGCGCGGAAGATCGAATCGATTCCCGGCCCGAGGGCGGCGTTGATAAAATCATAGCGGTATCCTTTCGCTTCAAAGAGGAAGCGCAGGCGCTGGGCAAAAAAATCCAGACAGACCGAGATGACCTCGGCCGCCGGCCTCGGCAAAATTCCTCCGTAGCCGGAAATCGCTTTTTCCAGAAGCTCGACAAATGGGAAATCGAATTTGTGCTCGAGGACAATCTTGCCGATCCCGTGGGCGTTTCTTCTCAACCCGAAAGGATCGCTCGAACCCGAAATCGTCTCTCCACTCCCGAGCACGCCGACGATCGAATCGAGCTTATCGGCCAGGGCAAGGAGAGCTCCCGCTTTGGAATCAGGCGGGGCCTCCTCCAGGCTGGCCGGTTGATAGTGCTCGTAAATCGCCCGCCAGACGGCTTCGGAATAGCCTTCGGCTCTCGCATAGAGTCCCCCGACCCGGCCCTGAAGAGAAGGAAACTCCCTGACCATTTCCGTCAGCAAGTCGGCCTTGCACAGCCGAGCGGCAAGAATCGCCTCGGGCTTCAGAGCTCTTTCCTCGAGACGATCGCAGAGGAAGGAAACCAGCTCGGCCAGGCGCTCGACCTTAGCGGCATAACTGCCGAGTTTTTGCTGAAAAATGATCTGATCGAGCCCGGAGGCACGTTCGGCGAGCGGAACCTTGCGGTCATTCTGCCAGAAAAACCTGGCGTCCTCGAGCCGGGCGCGGAGAACGCGTTCGTTCCCTTTCCGAATCAACGATTTGGGATCGCCGCGGACATCGGCGACACCGACAAAATAAGGCAATTGTCGGCCCGCGCGGACAACAGAAAAAAGTTTCTGACCCTCCCGCATGGCCACACTGAGGATCTCGAGAGGAAGATCAAGATAGGCTTCAGGAAAAGACCCGACGATGACATACGGGTGCTCGACGTCAATCGCCAGCTTGTCAAGAAGAGTCTCATCCGGATAGAGCTCAGCCTTGATCGGCGCCAGCTTTTTTTTCGCCTGAGCGAGGATCCGTCTCCGGCGCTCGAGCTCGTCCAAAATCACCCCCCTTCGGACAAGCTGGGAAGAATAGTCGCCGAACGACCGGACCACAAACTTCCGCGGCGCCTGAAGCTTGTGACCTGTCGTCCAGTTCGAGGAGCGGATGCCGTCGAGAGAAAAGCGCAGCGGCCGACCGCCGCAAAGACAGAGCAGGCTCTTGATCGGCCTGGAAAAACGCAGTCTTCCCGTTCCCCATCTCATCATCTTAGGAAAGGATAGAGCGAGGATGATTCCCGGCAGAGCCCGGGCCAGGATCTCCCCAAGGGGTTTCCCGCGAATCGTTTTCCTGACCGCGACATATTCGCCGCGCGGCGTGGATATGACTTCAAGGCGATCAAGATCGACATTCTGAGCCTTGGCGAATCCCTTGGCCGCAGATGTCGGAGCGCCATCGGCCGCGTAAGCGATGGCTTTGGGAGGCCCGATGACGACCTCTTCCTGATCAGGCTGTTGGGCGGCAAAATCGCCGCAGACAACCAGACGACGGCAGGTCCCATAAGTCTTGATCCAGCTTACTTCAATATGCGCCGCCTCCAGTTCGGCTTTGATTTTTTCGTCAAGCTGAGCCAAGCCGGATCTTACATGGGCAGAAGGCATCTCTTCGGTGGCGATTTCGAGCAAGAATTCCATCATCCCTCCGGCTGAGCGCTGCAATAGCGCCGGGCGATCCCGTTGACCAGGGTCCGAATTCGACCGATGATTTTGACCCGCTCGGTCACGCTGATCGCCCCTCTGGCATCCATGAGGTTGAAGAGGTGAGAACACCTCAAGCAGAGATCATAGGCCGGCAAGAGAAGCCCCGCCTCGATGAGAGAGGCCGCTTCTTCCTCGGCCAGCCGGAACATCTCTTTCAGTCGTTCGACTTCGGCCCGGTTAAAATGATATTCTGAGAACTCTTTTTCCTCGCGCAGCCTGAGATCTCTGTAACTGATATCCTTCGACCACCAAAGATCGTAGATATTGTCTTTTTCCTCGAGAAACATTTCCAGCCTCTCCAAACCATAGGTGATTTCCACCGGGATCGGATCAAGGTCGATCCCGCCGGCCTGCTGGAAATAGGTAAATTGAGTGATCTCCAATCCATCGAGAACAACCTGCCAGCCGACTCCCCAGGCGCCGATGGTCGGGGATTCCCAGTCGTCCTCATCGAAGCGCAGGTCATGTTCTTCCAGTCGGATTCCCACCGAGACCAGGCTCCTGATATAGATTTTTTGAATATCCTCCGGCGACGGC
>CAZNVB010000205.1:0-38471 GCA_964576265.1 uncultured Eubacteriales bacterium
ATCGTCGCCATCAACAAGATCGACCGGCCCGAGGCTAACATCGACCGGGTCAAACAGCAACTCTCTAAAGAAGGCCTTCTGGTCGAGGATTGGGGCGGTCAAACAATCAGCGTCGAAGTCTCGGCCAAAGAGAAGACCAACCTGACGGATCTCCTAGAGATGATTCTTCTCCTGGCCGATGTCATCGAACTCAAGGCCAATCCCCGAGTCGAAGCCCAGGGAGTCGTCATTGAAGCCCGCCTGGATTCCAAGAAAGGCCCCCTGGCCACGGTCATCATTCAGCACGGGACCCTAACTCCCGGCCAGGCGTTCATCTGTGGCACGACCTTCGGCAAGGTCAGGGCGTTGTTCGATGAAGGTGGAGGGCAACTGAAAAAGGCAGAGCCCTCCATGCCGGTGGAAATCCTCGGCTTTTCCGATGTCCCCCTGGCCGGCGATCTTTTTCAGGTCGTCCCCGACCTCGAGACGGCCCGGACGATCTCCGCGAGTCGTCAAGCCAAGGCAAAAAAGAAAGAGCCGCCCAAAGCAGAGAGGATCAGTCTGGACGAGTTGTTTAAAAAGATTGAAAAAGGAGAGGTCAAGGATCTTTCCCTGATTGTCAAAGCGGACGTCCAGGGCTCGGTCGAAGTCCTCCAGGATATCCTCCCCTCGCTTTCATCAGACGAGACCAAAATCAAGATTCTCCATGCCGCGACGGGGAATATCACCGAATCCGATGTTCTCCTAGCCTCTGCTTCCAAAGCCGTCATTCTCGGTTACAACATCCGGCCCAGCCAGAGAGTTCTTGATTTCGCCAAACAGCAGAACGTCGACATCCGGACCTACGACGTCATCTATCAGCTCACCGAAGACCTTCGCCAGGCTCTGGTCGGCATGCTCGAGCCGATAGAGAAAGAAGTCGTTCTCGGCCGAGCCGAGATCCGCCGGGTGTTCGAGATCCCCCGAGTCGGAGCGATTGCCGGCTGTTATGTTCTCGAAGGCCGGATCACCCGTCAGGCCGAAGCTCGGGTTATCCGCGGCGATCAAGTGATTCATCAGGGCCGCATCGCCTCGCTCAAGAGAATCAAGGAGAACGTCAACGAAGTCGCCAAAGGCTTGGAATGCGGCATCGGGCTGGAAAAATTCCAGGATTTCCAAGAAGGAGATATCATCGTCGCTTTCACCCGAGAGAAAGTCAGACCCTTCTGAGTACGAAAAGAAAAGACGAGATGGTCATCGGACTCTTAAGCCTCGAGATTTTTCTTCCTCAATCCCGTTCTCTCAAGGAGAAGAGAAGAGTCCTCAACGCTTTTCGCGACCGGATCCGAGGGCGTTTCAATGTCGCCCTTGCCGAGCTCGATTTCCAGGAGAAGTGGCAGAGAGCGAAGATCGGGATCGTCACCCTCAACACACGAAAAGAATATGTCGACCTCGTTCTGCAGAGAATCCGGGAAGAAGCGGAACGCAATCTGAAAGCTGAAATCAGCCGATCAGAAATCCTGTTTTTCTAAGGCCAGAGCACGGGAGGAGACGGTGGTGGAGGGCGGACGCCGACCGAAAAGAGTGGCCAGCCTGATCAAGGCCACGCTCGGAAGAATCCTCGTCCGCGAGTTCCAGGGAACAGGAAGCGGCCTGATCACCGTGACCCGCGTTGAAATGACCGCTGATCTGCAGAACGCCCGCGTCTTTGTCAGCTTCTTCGGCAACATCGATCCTCAAGAAGGACTCGCCTTGCTCGAGCGAAGAAAGGGGTATCTCCGCCGGGCGATTGCCTCGGAAGTGAAATTGAAGTATAATCCGACGCTCGTGTTTTCTGCGGACCCGGCGACAGAGTATGAGCGCCGAATCGACCGCCTGATCGAGCGCCTGAAAGATGACGCGGAATAAGATCTTGAGGAAAATTCGAGATAAAATCAGGTCCAGCCGTCGGATCGTCATCACCAGCCACCTCCGTCCGGACGGTGATTCAATCTGCACCAGCCTGGCGCTCGAGAGGATGTTTCGCCTCCTCGGAAAAAAGGCCGAAATCATCAACAACGACCCTCTTCCCCTGCCGTTCAGCCAGATGCCCGAGGCGGGACGGATTCGCATCGGCCAAATCCCTCCTCAGGGGTTCGACCTGGCCGTCCTCCTCGAATGCGCCAGTGTGGCCCGATCCGGACAGACGAACATAGACGGCTATTTCAAGATCAACATCGATCATCATCATTCCAACGATTCCTATGCCGATATCAACTGGGTCGACCCGAGCGCTTCGGCCGTGGGAGAAATGGTCTTTGACTTGGCTGAGGAATTGAAGATCAAGTGGACGCCAGAAATCGCCGGACATCTCTATTGCGCCATCGTTTCCGATACCGGCTGTTTTCAGTTTTCCAACACCACGGCCAAGGCCTTGGAGGTTTCCAGTCGGTTGATCAAGCTCGGGGCGAGACCGATCAAGATCACCGAGTTTCTTTTTAACACGAATCCGGCAGAAAAAATCAAGCTTCTCGGCCAAGTTCTTTCGACCCTGAAAATGAACGACTCGGGCGACATCGCCACCATCACGATGTTCAAGAGTTTTCTTGATGCCCTTCGGCTCAAGGAAATCGACACCGAAGACATCACCACTCTGGCCAGGTCGATCAAGAATGTCGAGATGGTCTTGTTCTTCAAGGAAATCGATCCCCAGACGTTTCGCATCAGCCTCCGCTCAAAGGGCCGATCGAACGCCGCTGCGGTCGCCGAGCATTTCGGCGGCGGGGGGCATGTCCATGCCGCCGGCTTTACAGCCCACGGACCGTATGACCGCTTGATCGAGGAAATCCCGAAGCAAGTCGAGGGCCTCCTCAAGAAAAAGAAATTCTTTCCGCGACAGGCTAAGGGCTTGCCTGATCCCAGAACTTGATGGATGGGCTGATCCTCGTCGACAAGCCGCCGGAGATCACCTCTCATGATGTCATCCTTCGTGTGAGACGGGCTCTGGCCACTCCTCGGGTGGGACATTTCGGCACGCTCGACCCGATGGCCACCGGTCTCCTTCTTGTGGCGGTGGGGAAGGTGACGAAACTCTTCCCTTTTTTTTCGGCCGAAGACAAGACCTACGCGGGTCGCATTCGCCTCGGCTTCTCCACAGATTCCTATGACGCCACAGGCAGACCAACTTCGCTCCCCGCTCCACGAATTCCCGCCGAGGAAGAAGTCCTCCCGGCGATGGCCCGACTGGTCGGCGAAATCGAGCAGATTCCTCCCGCCTATTCGGCCAAAAAATTCGCCGGCAAGCCGCTCTATCGATGGACTCGGGCAAAGAAACCGGTCGTCTGCAAGCCGGTCAAAGTTCGTGTCTATTCGTTTACCCTGACAGCTTACGAACCGCCGGAGGTCGAATTCGAATGCTGCTGCAGCGCCGGAACGTACATTCGTTCCCTAGCCCATGAGCTCGGCCTCAGCCTAGGCTGTGGGGCTCATCTTTCGGCTCTGCGTCGGCTTGCCTCAGGCGGCTTTTCGATCGACAAGGCGCATTCTCTTTCCGAGATCGAACGCCGAGCTGCAGAGAGGAAGACGGCTGATTTTCTCCTCCCGCCCGAAAAACTCCTGCTTCAACTCCCCGGAGTCGTTCTCAAGGATGAAGCTCTGAAAGACTTGCAAAAAGGCCGGCCCATCCCGGCCTCGAGGATCATCAGGATCGATCCTCCAGCTCTCCCCCCGGGCTCCGGAATCGCCGCTCGGGAGGCCTGCCGGATTGTCTCCGCCGAAGGCCGATTTCTCGGTCTGGTCAGACAAGGCCCGAATCGATCCCTCACCCCTTTCTTATTATTTTAGACCTCGATCCTATCGTTTTCCTGGCTCTCTCCTTTCTCCTTCTCGTTAGAGGAGGGAAACAGACTCCCTCCAGATTTGTGCCCATGAATTCCCATCAATCATGGAAAACAACCTGTCGGCCGGAGAAACCCCGTCCTTGAATTTTTGTTCAACCTGTTGTATTTTAGGGAAGCTATGAGGCTGAATAAAAATCAAATCGAGCACATGGCGTTCATCATCGTCAAAAATCTGACCAAGGAAGGGAAAGTCCTCCTCGAAGACAAAAACAAGCTCGTCGATGGCATCATCGGCCTGATCACCAATGAACTCGAAAAAGAGGACCGGCTCGACCAAGAGGTCCGGGAAATTCTAAGCCAGCACATGGAAAAGATCCGCAAGGAAAACATCGAATACCAGACGATGTTCCGAATGATCAAGACCAAGCTGGCCAAAGAAAGGAACATCGTCCTGTGAGCAGCCGTCTGTCCCGCGAAAAAGTCAATTTCTTGTCCCGCCAGATTCTCAAGCTCCTCGAGAGCAGCGACCAGGTGGAATTTTTGGACGATCCGAACGAAATTCGTCTGGTCATTGTCAAATCGATCGAGGAGGAGATGAAGCTCTATGAAACGCTCGATAAAAAGGCGGTAGAAAAAATCCAGTCACAGAAAAAACCGATCGACGAGGGCAGCCGGGAGTGGGAAATTCTCTACCGCAAATATTACAATGAAGAACTGGCCAAGCTCGGAAAAGTCACTGAATGAATCTTTAACCTCCGGACGGGCCGGTCTTGCCGTCGAGATCGAAGCTCGGGTCCGCTACTCCGAAACCGACAAGATGGGTGTCGCCCACAACAAGAGCTATTTTGAGTGGTTCGAGCTCGGCCGGACCGAATTCTGCCGCCAGAGAGGGATGCCTTATCAGGAGATCGAAGCCCAGGGATTCTATCTTATGGTCGTCGAAGCCTTTTGCCGCTACCGCCGTCCGCTGCGTTACGACCAACTGTTCTGGATCGGGACGGCGATTCGCCAGGCGACGCCGAAGAAAATCATTTTCGATTACGAGATCCGAAGCGGGGAAGAGCGCACGCTGATCGCCTCTGGTTACACGGTCCACATCGTGACCAACGGCGAGGGAAAAACGACCTTTCTGCCTGATCCGATCCTCCGGCGGATTGCCGTCGGCTGATTTCAGGCAAGAAGTCCCTTCTCCCGGAGGTATTTTTTCAGCGCCTCGGGCCAGGGCGAAAATTCCCTGAGACCGAGGTTCTTGGCTCTTCGATTTTCCAGAACCGAATAGCGAGGCCTCATGGCTTTGGAGGCGTAGCCCTCGGAGCCCACCCCTTCCAGCTGGGGATGAAGCCCGGTCAAGCGGAAGATTTCCCGAGCGAACTCGAACCAGGTGCACTGTCCCTCGTTCGTCAGATGAAAGAGGCCATAATGGGCTGTCTCCAGGAGTTCAGCGACGGCCTCGGCCAGCTCAGCCGCCGAGGTCGGAGTGACCCACTGATCATTAACCACTCGCAGGGACCGGTTTTCCATGGCCAGGGCAAGCATCCGATCGACAAAATTATAACCTTTTTCCCGGGACCCGGCGGCTCCGTACAGTCCGCACGTTCGAATGAGAAAATATCTCTTTAGCAGGCCGCGAATAAACAGCTCGCCGGCGAGCTTGGAGAGACCGTAGACATTCAGCGGCAGAGCGGGGTCGTCTTCGACATAGGGTCGCTCCTTTCTTCCGTCAAAGACATAATCCGTGCTGAAGTGGACAAGAAGAAAACCGTATTCCAGAGCGACCAGAGCGAGATCCCGGACCGCGGAGGCATTGACCAGAAAAGCCGCCTGAGGATGATCTTCGCATTCATCGACCCGGTGGAATGCGGCCGTATTGATCACCGCGTCGGGCTTCAGGCCGGAAAGTCTGGCTCTCATCTCTTCCCCCCGAGTGATATCAAACTCCGGAAAAAAGAGCGGCACGACTTCATGCCGCAGGGGAAGTACTCGCCTCAACTCCGAACCGAGCTGCCCATCTGCTCCAATCAAGGCAATCTTCATTTCCGTTTCACAGAAAAAAAAGGCCAGGGAAATTTCCCTGGCCTTTGGGCATTCGAACGAGCCTTCGAAGACTTAGAACAGAACCCGGAAGCCGAAGCCGAACTTGTGATGATCGCCGAAGTTCCTTTCCGAACCGATCGGCCAGCGGACCGTGAAGACCAGCGAGCCTGTGTTTTTCCAGGTTTTGAAGACATCGACTCCGGCTTTCCCGACGATCTCGAAATCGGCATCGCGGCCTTCTTTGACCGCGGTGGTGAATCCGATTCCGCCGCCGAAATAAGCGGACCCGGCGTGATAGTTCAGCGTCGCATCAGCCATCAGGATCGACTTCCAGGGATCGCCCTTCACGGCCAGCGCCCCCCCTCCGGCCAAAGTGAAATCGAACTTTTTGGGCGTGATCCAGTAGAGCCAATCCAGCATGGCGTAAAGATAAGGTCCGTGGCTTCCGCGAGCAAAGAACGGTCCGCCCTCAACCGAAACATAGCTCCGCTTTTGAGTGACATCGACGACCACCCGGCAGGGCTCGGAAACCGCGCCGAAATCGTCCGTGACGACCACGGTGATGGCATAGGTCCCCGGTTTTTCAAAGATCTTGTCCCAAGTAAACGGCGCTTCGCTGTCCATGAACTTATCCACCGGATTCCCGGCCGCATCTTCGATGCTGAAATCCGCCTTGGTTACTTTTCCGTCTGGGTCGGATGAGCCCGAAGCATCGATGGTGACGGGACGGCCGACATAGTCTTTACACGGCAAGCAGGATGTCGTCAGAGCGCAGGTCGGCGGAGCGTTGACCACGACCTTCGCTTCGCAGACATTCGTCGAAGCCTTGCCCTGGGCATTCACCGCCCGGCCTTTGAACGTATAGACTCCGGGCTTGTCGAAACTCGTCTTCTTGGCGGCGTCCCCGGGCTTGAAGCTGTGGGTGGCGATCTTCTGCCCGTCCGGACCCAGGACATCGACTTCCATGGAAACGGCCTGGCTCGTTCCACTCATGTCGACAGCGATAGTGTCCTTGAGGTTGACCTTAGCCGGCGTGACGCTCAAGGCGCAGACAGGCAATGGGAGCTCGAGGTCGGTGATATTGCGGAGCGAAATATTGCCGCACGGCCGGGGCATGACGAACTCATAGGCCTTATAATCCTTCTCCACACGGAAAGAAAAAACTTCCAGAGGAGCCTTTCCCGCCCATTCCACATCCTGAACGACTTTGACTTTATTATGAGAGCGAAAGAGCATCCACATCAGCTTGTCTCCGACAGGGAGAGATTTTGCTTCAAATTTGGCGCTCTTGAGCTGCTCCATAAAAGGTAGATAGAGATCGCCGTAGCCTGCCAGGTCAAATCCGTACTTGATGTCTCCGGCGTAGCGATCGACGAGCCTCTTCATCACTTCTTCCGTCGGCACGTTGCCCCGAATCCGGACGAGGGTATATTGGCCGATGCTCTTAAGCTTCTTGGTTTCAGCCAGAGCGCTCAATGTCGTCAAGATCAACAGAACAACGACCAAAAAAGCGATTTTTCGATGTCTCACTTTAACCTCCTTATTGAAAATTCAGATTTATTTAGCCCGAAGCGGCTATTTCATTTAAGTTATTTAATCGAAAAACCATGCTTTGTCAAGAAAAAACGCCCGATTCCTCAAGGCTTAAGTCCGAGATCCCGATGGAAAGGCGTCCAAAAAGGTCCGGACGATTTTCCGGATGAGACCGGAATCCCGCGGCGTCTGGCGCAAAGCCATCTCAAAAAGAGAAGCATTTTTCGGGCTTCGGAGAAGAATCCTGGTCATGAATTTACGGGCGGAAGGAATGTCGATTTCAGGATGAAACTGGATTCCCCAGACAGGCCGGCGGCGAAGCTCAAAGGCCTGGATCCGACAGTCAGGACTTGAGGCCAGAATCCGAAATTCCCTGCCCAAGCCCGTCACTTCATCAAAATGGCTGGAAAAAGCATAAATCGTCCCTTTTTCTCCGAGAATATCGCTTTTTCTGACGACCTGAATCGGGACCCAGCCGACTTCGGGGCGAGGGGAACGTCGGACTCGGTCCGGCCCGGCCAGAGCGAGGGCGAGGAGCTGATGGCCATAGCAGCTCCCGAGAAGGGGAAGATTTCGGGACAGGGCGTGACGAACAAACCGGACTTCCTCGCTTACCCAAGGTTCTCTCTCCACAATGGAGGCTTCCGAACCGGTTAGGATGATGTGGCTGAATCCGTCTTCAAGAGCGGGGAGCTTGCCCTCAGGGGCACGGAAGGATTCCGAGGGGACTCCAAGAAAGGCGTTCCAATGGGCAACCGGGTTGTAGACGGAGGGGTCAATCGAGTTGTCGACGATCGCCACTCTGATCCGTTCGTTTCTCATGCCCGAAGCCGTCTCACGGGTGATTATTATAGCCGCAGCTCACGGCAAATCCAATGATCTGCCCAAACATCCATCGTATTTTTATTTTTTTTTCATGGTGTTTCTGATATAATTTTCGGCCGTAATCAGGAGGCAAACCTGTGTATAGAGTCAATGAGGAAACAGAGCTGAGGGTCACCACCCCCAACGAACCCGGAATTCTCGGCCGGGTCTTGGGAACCTTGGCCAATGCCGGAGTAAACCTGAAATCGCTGTCCGCTTACTCGGAAAAGAGCCGAGGGCAATTTCTTTTGATCACCTCGGATAACAAGAAGGCCGAAAAAGCCCTCAAGACGCTGGGCTATAAAGTCAAGTCCAACAAGGTCATCACCGTCGAAATCGGAGACCGAATCGGTGCCGGAGCCGAGATCGGAGCCCTGCTGGGCAATGCCGCCGTCGACATTGATTACTGTTACGGGACATCCGCCGGTCTGGGCCGAGCCCTTCTCGTCTTCAAGACCAGAAATCACAAAAAGGCTCTCTCCACTCTGAGATAGAATTCTCTCCCCTTCCGATCAGAATACTCGATTAAAAGAGATTCTAAGCCGTCTTCCGCTTAAAGGGACGTAATTCGGAAGATCACCCCTTTGGGGTCCGGACAGGCCAGAAGTTCGGTCTCGGCAATCCAGTCGTCGTTCGGGAGTTCCTCCTCCCTCTGTTTCGTCGTCAAGAACGGGAACAGGCTGTTGAGAGCGAAAATGCAGACACGTTTTCCCGCTGGGATCTCAATCGTCCCCTCCCCCCGGATGAAAAAGGTGTCGCCGACGCGATGCTTGGCGCCGCATCGTTCTTTGATTTCGGCCACTTCGACTTTTAACTCTCTCATCCCTCCTCCTTTCGTTCCTCACTATACAAAGTCCGTTCGTATTATGCAAATTTCGGAACGAGACCGGAGTCTCGCCATCTTTTTAAGCCGGGGGAACGGACTCAAGCTCGAGGGCAAGCCGCCGATTTTTCGAGTTTATTGACAAAGGGAAAAGATTTGGAATAAAATGTCCATCCCGATTGTCCATCACAAGGAGGTCGAATATGGCCACGAAAGCGGAACCCAATGTCGTCCCATTGTGCGATGTTCTGCTTGTTCTCCTGATTATTTTCATGGTCATCACGCCGATTGTCCAGAAAGGGATTGACGTCAAGCTTCCCGAGACTTCTTCCGATACGAGCGGCGGCGTTCCCGCCGGCCTGATCGTGCTGACGGTGAAAAAAAATGTCGTTTTGATCAACCAAGAGGAGATCGAACAGCGCAACCTTCAGGATCGTCTCCGACAGATTTATTCTGCTCGACAAGATAAGACCATCTTCATCCGGGCCGACGCCAAGCTCCCCTATTCGAAGGTTATTGAAGTCATTGATATCGCAAAAGGGGCAGGGGTGGATGTCCTCGGGATTATTCCGGAATATTTTACAGAAGAAGAAGGAACCTGATCTCGGCTCGTTCCTCCGTAGAGACATTCCTCCAGTCATGGCTAAATTTCTTTGGACTTTCGTTCTCCTCGGATTTGTTTCCCTCGGTCTCACTCAGGTTGAACTCGTCGGGCCGCTCGCTCGAGAAGAAATCCTCGCCGCTTTGCCTGAATGGGAAAATCTGGCCGAAGCCTACGCCCCGAATAACGAAACCGTGGCCAGACTTCGGACCATCCAGAAAAAGGTTGAAATCGAAGTCGTCTTGGGCACCTGGTGCCCGGACTCACGCCAGCATGTCAGCTCTTTTTTTAAAATTTTAGACGTCGTCGGAAATTCGGCGCTCGAAGCCTCCTATATCGGCGTGCCGCGGAGTCGCGCCGCCTGGTCCCAACACGCGCCCGGCAGGAACGCAGAAAGGGTTCCGACCTTCATCATCCGCCTCGACGGCCAGGAAATCGGGCGAATCATCGAAACGCCTCGCCTCTCGATCGAGGACGATCTCTGGGAAATCATCGCCAAAGCTTCGGGCGACCTGTAGGCTCGAAAACCCCTACTTGATCGGGCCGATCACCTCGCGCGAAATCACCAGTCGCTGAATTTCGTTCGTCCCCTCATAGATCTGGAGCAGCTTGGCATCCCGCATCAGCTTTTCCATCGGATAATCCTTCATATAGCCGTAACCGCCGAAAATTTGCAAAGCTTCAACAGTCGTCCGCATGGCCACGTCCGAACCGAAGCATTTGGCCATCGCCGACTCCTTGCCGCAGGGCTTCCCCTGATCCATCAGCCAGGCCGAATACCAGACGAGATGTCTGGCCGCCTCGATCTCCATGGCCATCTGAGCGATCTTGAAAGCAATGTGCTGAAAAGTGGCGATCGGTTTCCCGAACTGAACTCTTGTCTTGGCATATTCGATCGCATGCTCGAGCGCCGTCCTGGCCACGCCCACACCGGCGGCTCCGACCGAGGCGCGGGTCTTATCGAGAGTCTTCATGGCCACAAAAAATCCCATCCCCTCTTTGGCGAGGAGGTTTTCCTCGGGGATCCTGACATCTTCAAAAAACAACTCCGTCGTATTGGAGGCGCGATGCCCCATCTTGTCTTCCTCTTTGCCCACCGTAATGCCCGGAGACTCGCGCGGCACGAGAAAGGCGCTCACGCCCCGAGGCCCTTTCTCCGGCGCCGAGTTGGCGAAGACGACATAGAGGCTGGCGATGCCGCCGTTGGTGATAAAGCATTTCGACCCGTTGAGGATGAAGTCCGAGCCGGATTTTCTGGCCGTCGTTTTAAGAGACGAGGCGTCCGAGCCGGCCTCTCTCTCAGTCAAGCAGAAAGCAGCAAACGACATGGCCTTTGTAAATGGCGTAAGAAATCTCTTTTTTTGCTCTTCGGTGCCGAAAAGAATAATAGGAGTAAAGGCCAGGGAGCTGGCCATGATCGTGGTGAACATCCCGGCGCATCCCGCCGCCAGCTCTTCGCTAATAAGGGCGATGTCGAGCTCCTTTAGCCCTCCCCCATCGTACTCCTGAGGAATATTGCAGGTAATGAATCCCGCCTCGAACGCTTTCTTCATGACTTCCTCAGGAAAAGCATCTCCCTTGTCATATTTCGCGGCCACGGGCCTCATCTCTTTCTTGGCAAACTCGCGAGCCATCTCTTGGAGAGCCTTTTGTTCTTCCGTTAAGCTGAAATCAATCACGGTTTCCTCCTCTCAAATGGAAGTCGATCAATCCTCTCCCTTATATCCATAATCACAGCCCGAGTCAACTTGGCGGGGGAACCGCTTCTTTTTCGCCGCTCGGCGGATTGGTCAAAATGAATCCCTCGCGCGTCAGATCAAAATTCGGTTCCTCAAGCCCAAGAACAGAAGAGACAAGATCCCGCGGCCGCAAGCCGCTCCGAGACGGCTCAGGCAGACGGAAAAAGAGACGCCGTTTCTTTTTCTCCACCCAGAACTGAATGCCGGACTCACCTGCTTTTTCCAGAGCCGCCTCCATCTCCCTCCGCAGGAAATCCCCATCATCCTGAGAAACCGCGCCCTGAGATTTTTTTCTCGCCGCCAAGGCTTGCTTCACTTCCTCGCTGTCGAGAGGGAGCGAAAAGACCATTCCGACGATTCTCTTATTCAAGGGGGGCTCTGCGTCGGCCAGCCGGCGGAGTCCCGTGATCCGGATCCCCTGGCGGAGAAAGCGGTTCAGCCGGCGGAGAAAACGCGGCGGGTCGAACTCCCGGGCAGATTTAAATTCCAACCGCTCGGCCTTTCCTTCCATTCCCAGAGCGAGGGCCGGCGCATAGGAGACGAGCATCGTCGGATGAAAGCCCGTGGAAAAGGCGATCTCGATTCCTGCTCGCCGGAAGGCTCTCTTCAGATGACTGGTCAAGTCACGGTGCGAAAGGTAGCGCGCCGTTCCGGTCTTTGCGTAAATCATTTCGTAGCGCACGAGGTGATCGATTTTTTCCCCGAAGGCCGACGACAGGATCGTCTCCGCTCTCTCAGTCCTCGCCGCGCCGGAGCGGCCGATCTTGCGACCGGGCACCGCCGCCTCATTACCGCGAGCCAACCGTTTCTTCGGCCTCACTCCCGTCGCGCATCCTTGGCAATCGAGACAGGACATCTCCAGACAGGAAGGGGTTCTTTCTCCTCGCATAGCACGTTCGAGTTCAGCGATGAGAAATTCCTTATGGATCCCCGATTCGATATGATCCCAGGGAAGACGTGCTTCGGTATCCAGGGGACCGAGATAATTTTTCTCCTCCAGGCCTTCGGCGGCAAAAGCCTCCCGCCAAGCGGAGAACGAGAAACGATCTCTCCAGCTGTCAAATCGGGCGCCTCTTTTCCATGCCTGAACCAAAACCGAGCCGAGCTTCCGGTCGCCGCGTGAAAAAACTCCCTCGAGAATAGACACAGGCGTCGGCTGCACCTTGACCCGAACAGACCGCTGCCGGCGGAGCCCAGAGCGAACAAATCGCTGCTTTTCCTCCAAAACATCCTCCCTTTCCATCCCCAGCCACTGGAACGGCGTATGCGGCTTCGGGATGAAGGAGGAGAGACTGAGGTTGATTTGAGGCGGCATCTTGATCACCGTTCTTCCCAATTCGACGATCTCGCGGACAAGATCCACGATTCCCTCGAGATCGACCTGCGTTTCCGTGGGAAGACCGATCATAAAGTAGAGTTTGAGCAGCCGCCATCCGCTTTCAAAAGCCAGCCTCGCTGCTTCCATGATCTCCCGGTGATTCAGATTCTTATTGATCACCGCGCGAAGCCGATCGGTTCCCGCTTCGGGCACGATGGTCAACCCTGTTTTTCTTACCCTCAGGATGCTCTCGGTGAGGCCGGACGAAAGTCCACTCGGCCGAAGAGAAGATAGAGAAAGGGAGATCTTTGGTGGCGATAAGATCGACATCAACTCCGCCGCCGTCGGCTCAAGAAACGGATAATCGCCGATGGACAGAGCGGAAAACGAAACATCTTCATAGCCGGTCGAGGCCAGACTTCGGCAAGCCTTAGCCACGGCGAACTCCGGACTCATGATGCGAAAAGGGAAATAAATGTTGGTCGCCTGGCAAAACCGGCATCTCTGGGGGCAGCCCCGGGCGATTTCCAGCGCCACGCGGTCAAAAACGGCCTCGATATCGGGGACGACGATCTTCTCCGGAAAGCGACCACTGTCAAGCGAGGAGAGGATTCTTTTCCTGATCGGCCAGAGTCCTTGCTCCGGAGGAAGGCGGACCTCCAGGCCGGTCTCTTGCAACCTGTGGGTCGGAGAAAAACACGGAACATAAAATCCGTGAAGGGCGGCCAGAGCGCGAAGCATCTCCTCGCGCCCGGCTCCCGTTTGGCGAAGCTTTTGCAGCTTTAATACGGCTTCAAGAAAACCCTCTTCGCCGTCACCGATAAAAAAGGCGTCAAAGAGATCCGCGACCGGCTCAGGGTTGAAGGCCGCCGGACCTCCGGCAATCACCAGAGGAACGTCATTTCCTCGCTCCCGGGCGAAAAAGGGAATGCCGGCCAAATCGAGAATGGTCAGGATATTGGAATAGTTCAGCTCATAGAGAAGAGAAAATCCGATCAGGTCGAATTCGCGGAGGGGGATCTTGTTCTCCAAAGAGAAAATCGGCAGCCCCGCCGAACGGAGTCTCTGTTCCATATCGGGCCAGGGCGCAAAAACGCGCTCGGCCAGCAGATCGGGATGGCGGTTGAGGACCGCATAGAGAATTTTTTGCCCTAAATAGGACATGCCGATCTCATAAACATCGGGAAAGGCCAGAGCAATTTTCATCTTTGCCCGGGCCGGATTTTTGATCACGGCGTTCCACTCGCCGCCGATGTAGCGCCCCGGCCTTTCCACTTTTCTTAAAAGCCCTTCCAGATGGTCCTTGATCATGGTCTTCGATCTCAACCGGCCGGCCGAACGCTCAAATGTTGACGAACCGTCTCATTTTGACGTTGAGAACAAGGCTTACGCCGAGATAATTGGCCAGAAGAGAAGAGCCTCCGTAGCTGAGCAGGGGAAGCGGAATCCCGACGATGGGAAAAATGCCGATGACCATCGAGACGTTGAAGATGAGTTGGGAGGCGATCATCAGGCCGACCATAAAAACGATATAGACGCCGGTTCGATCCCGCGACTTCGCCGCCGAGCGAAAGAGACGGAAAAGAAACGCCGAATAGATCAGCAAAATGAGCGCCGCGCCGACAAACCCGAACTCTTCGCCGATCACGGAAAAAATAAAATCGGTGTGCCGAGCCGGGAGGAACTTCAATTGGCTTTGGGTTCCTTTCTTGAATCCTTTTCCCAGAACGCCTCCTGAGCCGATGGCGATCTTGGATTGAAGGATGTGGTAGCCCGAGCCCTTCGGGTCTTTTCCGGGAAAAACGAGGGTCTGAAGTCTTTTCTTTTGATAGTCCTTGAGATAAAAATTCCAGCCGGCAACTCCGGCCAGAACCGCCAGGATCAACATGACGGCCACGGCTTTCCGTCTGAGCCCGGCAAGAACGAGCGAGCCGAAGAGAATCGGTAAGAAACTGAGCGCCGTTCCGAGGTCCGGTTGCAGGGCCACGAGTAGCAGGGGAATCGCCGCCAGGCCTCCGCTGGCCAGGACAGCACTTTTCGTCGCCTGGCTCTTCTTGTAGTCGGCAAAGAGATTGGCCAGAACCAAAATGAGCACGATTTTTGCCAATTCCGAAGGCTGCGCTTGGAAAAAAGGCAGTCGAATCCAGCTCCCCTTCACCATGGATCGGCTGAAAAGAAGCATAACCAGGAGAATCGAGACGATCAGGCCGTAAAAATAATACGCATAAGTCACAAGCTGTTTATAATCAACGGCGAGCCCCAAGAATAGAGCGGCGAGGCTCACTCCAATCCAGAAGAGCTGTTTCAGATAATATTGCCCGGGAAGATAATGGGTCGAGCTATAGATCCCGAGGACCCCGACGAGGGAAATCAGGAGGGTCAGTCCGATCAGAACCCAATCGATGTTCTCGAGCAAACGACGATCAATCATATTTTTCCCGAAAGAGAGCGAATAGCTCCCTGGCCAGAGGGGCGGCTGTGGCGCCGCCCATGCCTCCGAACTCCACCAACACGGTAACGACGACGCGGGGGTCCGACCGGGGAGCAAACCCGGTGAACCAGGAGTGGGTTTTGACCTCTCGGCCGAGTTTTTCAATCCGTTCCCGGCCGACTGTCTGGGTTGATCCGGTTTTTCCGCAGACGTCGAACCCCGGCACCGCCGCGGCCCGGCCTGTGCCGCCTTCATTGACGCATTCCCACATTCCCCTGATCACGGTTTCAAATGTCTGGGGCTTGATCTCCAAGCCGTCATCAGCTTCGATCGTCCCGGCTTTCTTGCCCTGAGAAAAGGATGACGAAGAATCCGCAAGAAGATGCGGCTCGATTTTCCGGCCGCGATTGGCGACTAGAGCCGTGTGCGCGGCCATCTGAATCGGCGTGACAACAAGCGGGCCCTGGCCGATCGAAACAGAGATTGTCTCGCCGGCGTACCAATTCGTCTTCCTGACCTTCAGGCTCCACTCCGGCGTCGGAATGAGGCCTTCTTTCTCACCGGGAAGGTCAATCCCGGTCGGCTCACCCAGACCAAGAAGCTTGGCGTAGCGAGCGATCCGTTCAATTCCCAGTCGGCGGCCGACATTATAGAAATAAATATTGCATGAGTAACGGATTCCATCGACAAGAGCCAGGGAACCGTGCCCTCCTCTATTCCAGCAGAGGAACGGACGGCCATAGAGCTCAATCGATCCGGGGCAAAAAAACGTCGTCCCTTCACTGATTACCCCGGATTCCAGAGCGCCAATCGCCATGGTCACCTTAAAAACGGAGCCGGGCGCATAAAGCCCTCGAATGGCCCTGTTCTCAAGAGGATGATCCGGCCGGTTGACAAGCCCCATCCACTCCTCGGGGGTAAAACGAGTGATGAACTTGTTCGGATCGTAGGTCGGAAAGCTGGACAGGGCCAAAATATCGCCGTTTCGCGGGTCAAGAACTATAATCGCGCCCTCCCGATTTTCGAGCAGCTCGGTCGCCTTTTTCTGAAGGTCAAAATCCAGGGTCAGGCCGATGTCCCGGCCAGGAGCAGGTTCCTGTCGCGAGACTTCACCCCGGCTCCGGCCCTGGCTGTCCACAATTTCCGTCCTTTTCCCGTCTATTCCCGTAAGAAGCGAATCGTAAGTCTTCTCTACACCGGTCCGTCCGATCATGTCACCGAGGTTCCTCTTCCGGTATTCGTCGGTTTTCATCTCCTCCGCTGTCAATTCCTGCAGATAGCCGATGACATGAGCGGCCAGGTTGCCGAACGGGTAGTGGCGCCTGGGATCGGTCTCGACGATGAGTTCAGGAAGCTCGAACCGCCGGGCCTCAATCTGAGCCACCTCCCGTAAATCCAGGTTGTCTTTGATAACGATCGGTCGGAACAGGGGAAGCGAAGCGTATTTCGCCACTCTGGCCCGCAAATCGTCGAGCCCGATTTCCAAAAGTCGGCAGACATCATTCAGCGACTGCTCAAAGTCCCTGCAGTTTTCCCGGATGATCGACACCTTGAACCCGGCCGTGTTGTCGGCCAGAATGACTCCGTTTCGATCCCGGATCAGTCCGCGAGGGGCGGCGATCAAGCTTTCTCGTCTCCGATTGGCCTCGGAAAGAGCCCAATACTTTTTGTGGTCAAGGACCTGAATTTTCCAGCAATAAAACAGAAGGGTGAGCAAGAAAGCGGCAAGAACCAGAGCCGTTTTTCGTACGCGGGCTTGAACCAGGGTAAGATCTTCGTAGATTCTATTTCTTTCCACTGTTCCCACTTACTCCATGGCCTGCCCGGTTTTCCCAAGCGTGCGAATGAGAACCGTCCCGGCGAAGGCCGTGAGGAACGGCTGAACAAGAGCTACTCCGCCGTCAAGGCTGAATCTTTCACCGAAAAGCGAAAAGACCAGAAATTTCCAAAGAGCGAGCTCCAGGGTCGCCAGAATCAACAAAAAGACAAAACTCCTGGTAACCGGGGTCACGTTAATTTTCCGCGAAACGTATCCGGCGACGACCCCAAGGGTGGTTTTGGTCAAACCCGCCACCCCGAAAATGCCGAGGGAGAGGGAATCCTGAACAAGCCCGCACACCGTCCCCATGACGGCTCCATAGAGTTCATGCCGGAGTACGGCAAAATAAAGGACGACCCAGGAAAAGACGTTGACGGCGGGAAGAATCCGCGCCGAGATCTGGCCGAGGGTGGCCTGCAAAACGACCGCCAGCAAAATGCCCGCCAGCGGTTCCCAGATTTTTCTCATTGGCTAAAAATCCCTGAGATCGAAGGACAGGATGGCCACCCGGTCGAGCTCGGAAAAATCAAAATAGGGCTCGACGACAATCGATTTGAAGACCGTCGCATTTTCGCTGATGGAGATGATTTTTCCGACTGGAATCCCCCCCGGGTAGATACCGTCAAACCCGGAGGTGAGAACGCTTTCCCCGGCCTCAATCTCCCGGTTCGTTTTAAAGACGTATTTCATCCGACAATTCCCCTGTCCGTCACCTTCAAGGACACCTAAGACTCCATGCCGCTCGGACCGAACGCCGACACCGCAATCCTCATCGGTGATGAGTTGAACCCGCGATTGTTTGAGGACGACCGGCTCGATGACCCGTCCGATCAGTCGACCCCGGCGATCCAGGACAACCATGTTTCGCTTCACTCCGTCAAGCGAACCCCTGTTGAGAGTGACCGATTTGTAAATCTGAGCGGAGTCGAAACCGACGACCGAGCCGGCGATGACGGCCTTCGAAATCGCCGACCACAGGGCCTGGATCTCGCTCTCGCTGCGGAATCGCTCGAGGGCATTCTTGAGGACCAGGTTCTCCTGCCGGAGGTAAAAAATGTCATCCCTCAACTTCTGATTCTGGCGCTGGACTTGCCGGAAATACAAGTATTGATTTCTCCATTTGCCCAAGTCCCGGAAAAGGGCCGAGGCGGCTGCCCGGAGAGGTGAAATCAGGGCAAAAACTCCCCGTTCAAAATAGGTCGGCCGATCGCCCCGGGGGACTTGGATGGAAATCAGGAGGAAGTGGATGAAAATCAGGCCGAAAATCAGAGCGGCCTTGGTTTTGTCTTTCACGCCTCGCTAATCGAGCGCGATTTTTTTCAACAAATCGATGTCCTCGAGAAGCCGCCCTGCTCCGAGGACCACGCTGGTCAGAGGGTCATCGGTGACGAACACGGGAAGTTGAGTTTCCTCGCGCAACCGCTTGTCCATATTCTTTAGCAGGGCGCCGCCCCCGGTCAGGACAATTCCCCGATCGATGATGTCGGCCGAAAGCTCGGGAGGCGTCCTTTCAAGCGCAATCCGGACGGCGTTGACGATCGAAGCGACCACGTCCTCAAGCGCCTCGCGGACCTCCTGGTCGTCGATGACGATTGTCCGGGGAATCCCTTCCCGCAGGTCCCGCCCCTTGATCTCCATGGTCAGCGGCTCATCCAGGGGATAGGCTGATCCGATCTGCATCTTGACCAGCTCGGCCGACTTCTCGCCGATCAGAAGGTTGTATTTCTTCTTCAGATACTGAATGATCTCCTCGTCCATTTCGTTGCCGGCGATACGGATGGAATGGTTAAAGACGATGCCGTTGAGGGAGATGACGGCGATATCCGTCGTTCCGCCCCCGATATCCACCACCATATTTCCGGTCGGCTCGGAGATGGGAAGATCCGCTCCCACGGCGGCCGTCATCGGTTGCTCGACGAGATAGACCTCGGAGGCTTTGGCCCTCATCGCCACATCCTTCACCGCCCGGCGTTCGACCTGAGTGATCCCTGTCGGGATTCCGATGACAATTCGCGGCCGCAGCCAGAAGCCTCGGTTATTGGTCGCCATTTTGATGAAATGCTCGAGCATTTTTTCGGCGATCTCGAAATCGGCGATCACGCCGTCGCGCATCGGTTTGATCGCCACGACGTTGGCCGGCGTTTTGCCCAGCATCTCTTTCGCCCGGGATCCCACCGCTTCGACCTTCCCCGTGAGCTTGTTGACGACGACGATCGAAGGCTCCTGAACAATAATCCCCTTGCCTTTGAGATAGACGAGGGAATTCGCCGTCCCCAGGTCAATCGCCAGATCGCAAAAGAGCCTATCTTTAAACCAGCTGATCACGCTCATCGATGTCCTTCGTCGGAGGATTATTCTATTCCAGAAAATACGACATTGCAAGCCAAGCCGGAATTCTCTTGACTCCCGACAAGGAATTCGAATATACAGAAGGGACAGGCCTTGATGAAAGGAGCGAAGAATGAGTTATCAGCCTTATGTTCCTGAAAAAACCGACCTTCGCGAATTTACTCTGAAGGCCCTCATCCTGGGGATCATCATGACCGTCATCCTGGGAGCGGCCAATGCCTACCTCGGGCTTCGGGCGGGAATGACGATTGCGGCCACTTATCCGGCAGCCGTGATCGGAATGGCCATTCTCAAGCTGATGAGAGGCTCCATTCTGGAAGAAAACATGGCCCGGACAGTAGGTTCAATCGGTGAATCGGTCGCCGCGGGAGCGATCTTTACCATCCCGGCCTTCATCATCTCCGGGGCTTGGCTAAGGTTCGATACTCTTGATGCCTATCTCAAATCGTCGGCTCTGATGTTCGTCGGCGGCCTTCTCGGCATCATGTTCGTGACCTTCCTCAGAAGAGTCATGGTGACCGACCCCGAGCTCCTCTTTCCCGAGTCCGTGGCAGCCTCCGAAATCCATAAAGCCGGCCAGAAGGGAAGCCAGGGAGCAAAATTTCTTTTTCAGGCGATGGGCGTGGGGGCCTTCATCTATGCTCTGGGCGTGCTGCGTATTTTTGCCGCTACCAAAGAGTTCATTATCAAGGTGGGCACGATTGGGTCCAGCTTCGTCCGTCTGGGAACCGATCGACTGGCTGCGCGAGTCGACGCCGGAGGAACGGTCGCCGTTTCGGGCCCGGGGATTTACCCGGCTTATATCGGCGTCGGTTACATCATCGGCCCGCGCCTGGCTTCGCTCAACTTCGCCGGCGGCGTTCTGGCTTGGGGCCTTTTTGCACCGCTTCTGATGTTTTTCCTTGGACCCCAGCTTGTCGAAAGATTTTACGGTCCGGGTGTCGCCATGGCCGACGTCGCTTGGCCCGATATGATGGTCAACGTCTGGAAATTCATCATCCGACCGATCGCCGTCGGCGGAATGCTCGTCGGCGCAGGCTATACGCTCTTCCGCATGCGCAAGAACCTGGCCGCCGGAATGAAACGTTCGGTCGGCGACGTGAAAAAGGCCACCGGACAAACCGAGATCGTCTCCCGTTGCGAAAGGGACCTGAACATCCGGCTGGTCTTGAGCATCTTGGCCATCACCATTGTCATGATGGTCTTTGTTTATCGGATTTTCTCCGGATCGTTCGTTTCAGCCGTCTTGGCGGCGGCAGTCATGGCCGTCACCGGCTTTTTCTTCGCCGCCGTCTCCGGAAACCTCGTCGGCCAGATCGGTTCCTCCAACAACCCCATCTCCGGACTGACTCTTTCGACGCTCATTATTGCCGCACTTCTCATGGTTCTCGTCGGCGCCACCGGCACAAGCGGCGTGGCCGCCGTCCTGGGAGTCGCGGCCGTTGTCTGCGTCTCCTCGGCCGTGGCGGGGGAAATGCTTCAGGACCTCAAAGTCGGACACATTCTCGGCGGAACCCCTTGGAAGATGCAGGTCGGCAATATCTTCGGCATTTTCTTTGCTTCCTTCCTCCTTTATTTCCCGTTGCTTGTCCTTCACGGTGCCTTCACTTTCGGCAGCAAAGAGCTTTCCGCTCCCCAAGCCGGGCTGATGGCGGCTCTTTCTCAGGGCATTGTGGGCAAAGAGATGGCCTGGCCGCTGGTCATCGCCGGCATGTTGATGGGCTTTGCCTTTATTCTGGTTCAGCTCCGATCTCCTATGCTCGTAGCGGTGGGGATGTATCTTCCGCTTGAAACAACCTTCGCTATTTTCTGCGGTGGAATGATCAAGGCGATCGTCGACCGAAGAGCGGCCGGCAAAGCCCTGAACCCGGCCCAGAAGACGCGCGTCGAGAACGTCGGCATCCTGCTCGCCTCGGGCTTGATCGCCGGCGAAGCTTTGACCGCCCTGGTCCGGGCCACCTGGAAATTCCTGTTTTTCCAAAAAGTTGTCGGCCGCGATGTCCCTGAATTTTTTTCCAGCGCAAGCTATACGATCGGACTCGGAGTGCTCGTCCTCATCGCCTGCTATCTGATATTCATCCCGCTCCGCAATGCCGGGAAAGCCGATGAACCTCCGCCTCCATCGGCGGTCATTTGAGTTCTTCGGAAGCCGTGACCGGCTCAAAAGAATAAAGGCGGCCGGCCGCAGAGAGAGCCGGAAAATTGAAAAATCGGGACGGCTGATTTAAAATAAAGCCGATCCGATGCCAATACTCAAGATTGTCACGGTCGGCAATCCTGTTCTAAACAGGCGGGCCCACCCCGTGGCTGAGATCAACCAGGAAATTTTCGACCTCGCCCGGGATATGATCCTAACCATGCACGCCGCTCCCGGTCTCGGGCTGGCCGCGCCCCAGGTCGATGTGAGCAAACGCTTGATCACCGTCGACCTCTCGATCGGCGAAAAGCCCGAAGACCTCATCGTTCTGGCCAATCCGGAGCTCATTGAAGCAGAGGGCGAGGAGATCGGCGAAGAGGGATGCCTTTCCGTTCCCGGCATCCAGGAAAAAGTCCGCCGACCGGCGAGAGTCCTTGTCCGGGGTATCGACCTCCAGGGAAAGACAAAAGAGATCGAGGCGGAGAAGCTCCTCGCCCGAGTCTTCTGCCATGAGATCGATCACCTTAACGGGAAGCTATTTTTCGAAAACCTCTCCCCTCTCAAGAGATCTCTGGTCAGGAAAAAACTGGCCAAAAATCGGGACTCCGAATCTTCTCGATGAAAATCATCTTTTTCGGCAGCCCGTCGGCAGCGCTGCCCGCCCTCGAACGCCTCATCCAGGCCGGACATTCGATCGACCTCGTCATCACCCAGCCGGATAAACCTTCGGGCCGAGGCCGATCTCAGGCGCCGCCGCCCGTAAAAACGTTTGCTCTTGATCGCGGCATCCGGTTTCTGCAGCCGATCCGTCTGCGGCAGGACGAGCACACTCTTGAAGTCATCAAAGAAATTGCGCCGGATATTGCCGTCGTGGTCGCCTACGGCCAGCTCATTCCCCGGCTGATCATCGACCTGCCGCGTTTCAAGTCCATCAATGTCCACTTCTCTCTCCTCCCCAAATACCGCGGGGCGGCGCCGGTCCAGTGGGCTATCCTGAAGGGCGAAGAAAAAACCGGGGTCACGATCTTCGAGCTCAATGAAAAAATGGACGAGGGGGATATCCTCGCTCAAATCGAGACCGCCATTCTTCCTCGGGAGACGGCCGGAGAGCTCGAACAGAGACTCGCCCATTTGGGAGCCGAGCTGCTCGTCCAGACTCTTCATCGGATCGATTCAGTCGAGCGCCGGCCTCAGGATCACTCTCAAGCCACTTATGCTCCGCGGCTCAAAAAAGAGGATGGACTGATCGACTGGAGCCGAGAGGCCTTGGCTGTCGACCGTCTCGTTCGGGCATTTTCTCCCTGGCCGGGAGCATTCACCTTTTGCCGGGGCCGGCGTCTTATCATTCATGCCGGCGAGCCTCTGCATGGAGAAAAGCCCTGCCCTGCGCCCGGACGGATTGCAGAAATCCGTTCTGCCGGGCCGGTGGTCTGTTGCGGGACGGGAAGCGCTTATCTGATTCGAAGGCTGCAAAGGGAGAACAGAAGAGAAATGGAAGCGGCCGCTTTTCTTAGAGGAATGCCGCTTCAATGCGGCGAGATTCTGGGATCGCTTCCCGACTACTCTTCTAAAATATAGTTGTAAGGGTTTACCGGCCGGTTATTGATCCGGATTTCATAGTGGAGATGCGGCCCGATCGCCTTGCCGGACTTTCCCACCAGCCCGATGATATCTCCCCGCTTGACCTTCTGTCCGGCCCGGACGAGGAATTTGCTTAAATGAAGATAATGCGTCGTGATTCCATTGCCGTGGCTGAGGACGATATGGCTTCCCATCATTTTGTCATTTCCCAAAGAAACGACCGTCCCGTCAGCCGGGGCGACGATCGGATTGCCATAGTTCGTGGCTATGTCGAGGCCGTAGTGAAAGACGCGCAGACCAGTAAAAGGGTCGTTCCGGTAGCTGAATCCGGAACTCACCCAGCCCTTGGTCGGCCAGATGGTCGGAGTCGAAGCCAGGCGCACCGTCTGGAGTTCAAAATAGCGTGAGAGAACATCCAAGTTCTTGCCGACGTTCTCCGCTTTTTCAGCCAGGCTTCTGACTTCCTGAAGCGTTACGGCCTGGTGAGGAGGAGAAACTTGGGGTTCATCCGGGATTTCGTTTGAAGGAGGAGCTTCCCCGTCGCCGATCCCGAGCTCTTCGGCGACTTCAGGCGACCGGAGTCCGGCCATGACGTTGAGCTTTTTGGCATAATTCTCGAAGTTCGTCACGGCTTCGCGTAATTTTTTCACCGAGCTCTCATAATCGGAGAGAAGCCTTTTCTGCTCAACGTTCTCCCTCAGGAGAACGCTGTATTTGGCCCGGGTTACGCCCATAGAAAAATAGTCCACCAGAAAACCGAGGAGAGAGACAAAACAGAAGACCGAACCCGCGGCTAAGATCCGGATCCATTTCTGAGACAGAGTCAGGCGTTTGAAGCTTTTCGCCCGGTGCGGGATAATAATCAGGGAAAAAAACTTATGTGTCGACATCTGGCTCGTCTTTGATTATCAGATTCATTTTTCTCTGTCAAGACCTTGGGGCAATTTTTTTTTCGGCCCCAGGCTTTCCCTGATCCAGGCGACAATGTCCTCGGTGGAAGAGCCGGGCAGGAAAATCTTCCTGATCCCGGCCTTTTTCAGTCGCGGAATATCTTTTTCGGGAATGATTCCTCCGGCGATAACCAGGATGTCTCCGGCACCCTTCTCCTTGAGAAGCTTGAGAATCTTTGGAAAGAGGACGGGATGAGCTCCGGAAAGGATGCTCAAACCGATCAGGTCGACATCCTCCTGAATAGCGGCGTTGACAATCTCTTCCGGAGTCCTTCGTAAACCTGTATAAACGACTTCCATCCCGGCGTCGCGAAGAGCCCGACAAATGACTTTCGCCCCCCGATCGTGGCCGTCGAGCCCCGGTTTGGCAATGAGAACGCGAATTCTTTTCCCTGGCATGATCCACCTCTTAATAGCTCACCGGCTCTTGGTATTCTCCGTAGACGGATTTTAGCGCCTCCATGATCTCCCCCAGCGTCGCATAGGCCTTGACCGACCGGATCAGGAAAGGCATCAGGTTCATCTCGTCCCGGGCGGCCTTCCGAAGATCCGTCAAGGAATCCCGGACTTTGACTTGAGACCTCATCCGACGCACCTTCCGCAACCGCTCGAGCTGCCGGCGGGCGACGGACTCCTCGATCTCCAGGATTGGGATCGGCTCATGGGGCATGGCGAACTCGTTGACTCCGACGATGATTTTCTCTCTGGATTCGACCGCTTTCTGATACCAGTAAGCGCTGTCGGCAATCTCCTTCTGGGGAAATCCGAGCTCAATCGCCCGGACCATCCCGCCCATATCGTCGATTTTCTTGATAGTGGCTTCCGCCGCTTCTTCCAACTCCCCGGTCAACGCTTCGACAAAATACGAGCCTCCAAGAGGGTCGATCGTATTCCTAACGCCGCTCTCATGGGCGATAATCTGCTGGGTTCGGAGAGCGATCGTTACCGCCTCCTCAGAAGGCAGGGCATAAGTCTCGTCGAGCGAGTTCGTGTGGAGAGATTGAGTCCCTCCGAGCACTGCGGCCAGGGCTTGAATCGCCACCCGGACGACATTGTTGTAGGGTTGCTGAGCCATCAACGAGACGCCCGAAGTCTGGGTGTGGAAGCGAAGCCACTGGGAACGCGGCTCGCGGGCCTTGAACCTGTTTTTCATGATTTTCGCCCAGATTCTGCGCGCCGCTCTGAACTTGGCGATTTCCTCGAAAAAATCATTGTGGGAGTTGAAAAAAAACGAAAGCCGTGGCGCGAAATCATCCACCTGAAGCCCTCTTTGCCTGGCCCATTCGACATACTCGATTCCATCGCTCAAGGTGAAGGCGAGTTCCTGAACGGCCGTCGCTCCGGCTTCCCGGATGTGATAGCCGGAAATGGAGATCGTGTTCCAGCGGGGAACCTCCTTGGCGCCATATTCAAAAGTGTCGATGATCAGCTTCATCGAAGGACGCGGAGGAAAAACAAAAGTTTTCTGGGCGATATATTCCTTCAAAATATCGTTCTGAATGGTCCCGGAAATAACTTTTGGCGAAACGCCCTGTTTCTCCGCCACAGCGATATACATCGCCCAGAGAACCGCCGCCGGGGCGTTGATGGTCATCGACGTCGTGATCTTATCGAGGGGGATGCCCTGGAACAGAATTTCCATATCGGCCAGAGAATCCACCGCCACTCCGCACTTGCCGATTTCTCCTTCGGCCAGGGGATGATCGGAGTCGACCCCCATCAGAGTGGGGAGGTGAAAGGCCACGCTTAAACCGGTCTGACCATGGGCAAGGAGATACTTATAGCGCTTATTCGTGTCTTCCGGCGTGCCAAAACCGGAGAACTGGCGCATGGTCCACAACCGGCCTCGGTACATCGTCGGATGAATCCCACGCGTATAAGGAAATTCCCCAGGAAAATTCAAGTCTCGGCCGTAATCAAAGTCGGCCAAGTCGGCCGGCGTGTAAAGCTCTTTGATGCTCCGCCCGGAAACGGTGGTGAAGCGGCCCGACCGAACGCAGGGCTCCGCGGCCCGGTCGTATTTTGTCCGTTTCCATGCCTCGTAGGCCTCTTTAATTGCCGACGCCTTTGCCGTTCTTTCTTTCAACCCAGGTTTCTTTTTTTTCAAGAGAAATTCTTCAGACGGAATTCAGAGCGACCGCGCCCACTCTGCAAGGCCGGTCAATCTTCCGTAACTTTAAAGACCAAATCGTGTTCCCTGACCTGAGATTCGACATGAAGCCCAAAGGATTCCCCTTTTTTGGCGGACTGGACCGGAGCGTGTTCAATCTGCATGGACTCGACTTTCTGGTAAAGATCCGTCGTGTGGCCTTTGATGTGAATGGTGTCACCGACCTTTAAATCGCCTTTGGTCAGCTCGACGACCCCGACCCCGATTTTGGAAAAATAGTGCGTGATTCGGCCGATTTCTTCCTCCATCTTGGCCTCCTTCCGATATTTCTGAGCCAAACCTACCAAAAATTTTCTAAATTAGCAAGCTTTTCTTGAGAATCGGAGGCCGCTGATCTCGCCTCCAAACTCCGCCTGAGATCGAGGCTGATCCCCCTTTGGCCTATCCGCAGAGGACTGAGCCGCCGTTGACGTTGATGATGGCACCGGTGATGTGCCGCGCGAGATCGGAGGCCAGGAAGAGAATCGGCCCGGCAATGTCCTCGGGAGGAGGGATCCTCTTTAGAGGGATGGATTGCCGGACGCTCTCTTTGAACGCTGGATCGCTGAAAACCTCGCTGCACATATCGGTATCCACCCAGCCGGGCGCCACGAGGTTGACCCGAATGCCGAAAGGGGCGAGCTCAACCGCCCAGGATTTGGTCAGGGCATTGAGAGCCCCCTTCGTGGCGGCGTAGTGGGAGTGAAAAGCCTCTCCCCGGATGCCGGCTGTCGAACCGACATTGATGATCCAACCCTGCCCGTTCCTTTTCATCTGCCCGACGACGGCATCAGTAAAATAAAAAACGCTGTCCAGGTTCACGGCCATCGTCTCTTTCCAGGCTGCCGAGTCTCCGGAGCCGATTTCAAGATCCGTCCAGATGCCCGCATTATTAACTAAAATGTCCACCCTCCCGAAGGCGTGAATTACCTCCTCGACCATCTTGTGGACTTGGTTCTCCTCGGCGATATCAACCTGAAAGGCCAAACACTGTCGGCCGAGGGCTTCGACTTCCGCCTTGACCGCCAAGGCCGCGTCTTCGCGGCTTTGGAAGTTGAAGGCGATATCCGCGCCGGCCCTGGCGAAAAGGAGGACCGTGGCCCTCCCGATTCCCCGCGAGCCGCCGGTAATGAGGGCTTTTTTGCCGCTGAGATCAATCATCGCTTCCCTCCTCGTGTCGGCTTCGGAAAGTCAACCATTTTCATGTTCATCAGAACCTGGCGCCCGTATAGTGCAAACTGAAATCTCCCATTTCATCGAAGTAGAGATAGCGGTGAATCTCCGCCTCGGCCGGCTCTACCTTTTCCTTGACAACCGTCATGTATTCCTCGACGGTCGGGAGTTTCGCTTGGAGCGCGGCCACTGCGCCGAGAACCGCCGAGCCGAGATAGACGCGCGCCCCGTCTCCCATCCGGTCGTCGAAATTCCTAGTCGAGGTCGAGAAAACGGTCGCCTGCGGCCTCACCCGAGCCTGGTTCCCCATGCAGAGAGAACAGCCGGGAATCTCCATCCTCGCTCCGACGGAATTGTAGATCGCATAGTACCCTTCTTTCATCAGTTGGGCCGAATCCATTTTTGTCGGCGGAGTCAGCCAGATCCGAGTCGCCAGATATCCAGCGCCCTGGAAAATTTTTCCGACGGCCCGGAAGTGACTGATGTTGGTCATGCAGGAGCCGATGAAAACCTCGTCGACACGATCACCGGCCACCGCCGAAAGAAGCTTGACGTCGTCCGGGTCGTTCGGACAGGCCACCATCGGCTCCCGGATTTCGTTGAGATCGATCTCGATCTCGGCCGCATATTTTGCCCGTTTGTCTCTTTTGATCAGGCGGGGCTTCCTCAGCCATCTTTCTGCAGCTTTGATTCGCTTCTTGAGCGTTCGTGCATCCTGATAACCTTCGACAATCATCCGCTTCATCAGGGCAATGTTGCTGCGCAGATATTTGGCCACCTGCTCCTCGCTCAGAGCGATCACACTCCCGGCCGCCGAGCGCTCGGCGGAGGCATTCGTCAGTTCATAGGCCTGATCCACCGTAAGGTCCGGCAAACCTTCGATCTCGAGGATCCGGCCGTTGAAAATATTTTTCTTCCCTTTTTTGGCCACGGTGAGGAGGCCCTCTTGGATGGCAAAATAAGCGATGGCATTGACGAGATCACGGATGGTGATTCCCGGTTGCCGCTGTCCCTTAAACCGGACGAGCACCGACTCCGGCATGTCCAGAGGCATAAACCCTAAAGCGCCGGCAAAGGCGACCAGCCCCGAACCTGCCGGAAAGCTGAGGCCGATGGGAAAACGGGTATGGGAATCGCCGCCCGTCCCGAGAGTATCGGGCAGGATCAACCGATTCAGCCAAGAATGGATGATCCCGTCGCCGGGCTTAAGGGCCACGCCTCCTCTCTCGATCATGAATTGCGGCAGTGACCGGTGCATTCTCACGTCCGCCGGCTTGGGATAGGCCGCCGTGTGGCAGAACGACTGCATAAATAGGCCGCATTGGAATTCCAAGCAAGCAAGCTCCTTCAATTCGTCAGCCGTCATCGGACCGGTCGTATCTTGGGAGCCGACGGTGGTCATCCTGGGCTCGCAAGCCGTTCCGGGCAAAACCCCTTTCAGTCCGCAGGCCTTCCCGACGATCTTCTGAGCCTGGGTGTAGGGCTGGCGAGCCCGCGGCTTCGGGTTGTCGGCTGGAATAAAAAACGGCGCTTCCCCCAAACCGAGCACCCGGCGGGCCCGGTTGGTAAGATTCCGGCCGATGATCAAATTCAGCCGGCCTCCGGCCCGGAATTCATCGCGCAGAGTCGGCGGCTTGAATTCGAACCGTGAGATGACCTCGCCGGCCTCGTTTCTGATTTCCCCTGTTTTCGCGTCGAGGGTGATCAAGTCTCCCGTCTCCATCCGGCGGACTTCGGCCATGAGCGGCAGACCGCCGGAATCCTCGGTCGTGTTGAAGAAAATCGGCGCGATCAGGCCGGCAATGACGACGCCGGCACGACGCTTGTTGGGGATAAACGGGATATCCTCGCCGATATGCCACATCATTGAATTACAGGCCGATTTGCGGGACGAGCCGGTGCCGACGACATCGCCGACAAAAGCGACTCGATAGCCCTGAGACCGGAATTCCTTGATTTTTTCGATTCCTCCGGGGAATCGCGTCTCTCCCATCGAAAGCGCATGAAGCGGAATATCTGGCCGGGTGGCGGCCTGTTTGGCCGGAGAAAGGTCATCGGTGTTGATCTCGCCGTCCACCTTGAACACCTTGAATGTCATTCGCTCCGGGAGATCCGGCCTTTTCAAAAACCATTCTCCCGCTGCCCAGGATTCGAGCACGTTCTTGGCGTGGGGATTCTGCTTCGTTTTCTCGACGATCCGGTCAAAGGCACCATAGACGAGAATGAGGGACTTCAGCGCTTCGGCGGCCTCCGCCCCAAGCTCCGGGTCGTCGAGCAGTTCGACAAGCGGCCCGACGTTGAAGCCACCGAGCATGGTCCCGAGAAGAAATACCGCCTCTTTCTTGACCAGAACCGGCGAAGAAATTTCGCCCCGGGCGATCCGGGCCAGCCACTCGGCTTTGACCTTGGCCGCCGGATCGACACCCGGTGAAACCCGTTCTCGGATCAGGCTGAGCAGCAGGTCGGCTTTCCCTTCAGGAGGGTTCTCGAGAAGCCGACAGACCTCGGCCGTCTGCTCCGGGCTGAGCGGAAGCGGGGGGATGCCGAGTTTCTCTCTTTCGGCTTGATGTTGAAAATAGGCTTCAAGCATGTCTCGCGCTCCAAAGCAAAATTCGCTACCTCCCTTATATAATTTTTCTGTCCCCTCTTGTCAAAGAGCGAGAACCTCAGCCCAAACGATGAACTGAATTTCATTTGATTTTCCCCTTGGTTCATAATAAAATGCTCGTCTCGATCATTCATCTAACAGGAAGGAGTGACCATGGATCAGAGCGCCATTGAAAGAGCGAAGGAGCATTTCGGCAAGCTTCTCGAAGCTCAGATGCAGCGAATGGAAAAGTTGAAATCCGCTCCCGACTGGATCGACTACCGTAAGGTTTCGCCCATCAAAATCGGGATCATCGGCGGGGACGGGATCGGCCCTTTTATCGCCAAGGAAGCCAAGCGAGTTCTCCATTTTATCCTCCAGGACGAGGTCAACTCGGGGAGGGTCGTCATCAGTGATATCGAGGGCCTGACGATTGAAAACCGCGCCGCCTGCATGAAGCCCATTCCCGACGATGTCCTGGCGGAAATCAAGAAATACCACGTCACTCTCAAAGGTCCGACGACCACGCCTCGAAAGGGCGATCCTTGGCCCAATATCGAAAGCTGCAATGTCGCCATGCGGAAGGAGCTCGACCTTTTCGCCAATGTCCGGCCCGTGCGGGTCCCCAAGCAGGGCATCGATTGGATCTTCTTCCGAGAGAATACCGAGGATGTCTATGCGCTCGGTCCGTTCGGCATCGAAGTGGACAAAGACATCGCCATCGATTTCCGGCTGATCAGCGCTCCGGGCGCCGACCGGATCTGCCGCCTGGCTTTCGAGCACGCCAGAAAAGCCGGCCGGACGCGCGTGACCTGCGTGACCAAAGCCAATGTCGTCAAGACGACCGACGGCCGCTTTCTTGAGAATTTCTATCGGATTGCTAAAGAATATCCCGGAATCGAGGCCGACGACTGGTACATCGACATCATGACCGCCAAACTCGTCGATGAGAAGCGCCGGCGCGAATTCCAAGTCCTGGTGCTGCCCAATCTCTACGGCGACATCCTGACCGACGAGGCGGCGGAATTCCAGGGTGGGGTCGGCACGGCCGGCAGCGCGAATATCGGCAAGCAGTACGCGATGTTCGAGGCTATCCACGGCTCCGCACCCCGGATGGTCAAGGAGGGCCGGGCCCAGTATGCCGACCCGGCCAGCATGATCCGGGCCGCAGCCATGCTTCTCAACCACATCGGCTATGTCGACAAAGGCAAAAATCTTGAAATGGCCCTCGATATCTGCGGCCAGTACGAGAAAAAGCTCGTCATCACGGGCCGGCCCACCGGAGCGACGGGAACCGCCTTCACCGATTATCTGATGGACACCCTCACGAACCCAAGCCTCCAGGAACGATGGGAGGGCTACGTCCAAGGATGATTTCGAGACCGATGGATAAGAATAGGGCTGTAAGAGAAAAAAGGACGCCAAGTTGACTCCGGCGAAGAGATTTCCCGTATTCTGGACTCACCGCGGGCAAGCATTGATATTTTCCGGAACGTTCATCAGGGCTGCTGAGGGAGAAAATAAGGAGAGCAATGAAATTGCTCCGGCGGGCGACGCCGGGCGGCAATTTTAAATAAGATCAGGAGGAGGTTTCAATGGCATTTCAGAGAAAAAAGATCGCCTTGATCGGCGGCGGGCAGATCGGCCAAAATTTGGCCATGCTGGCGGCGATGAAAGAGCTCGGCGATATCGTCATTCTCGACGTCGCGGAGTATGTGAATCCGGTCAAAGGTAAGGCGCTCGATCTCATGGAAATGGCTCCCCACGGCAATTACGACGCCAACATCATCGGCACCGGCGATTACAAGGACATCGAGGGCGCCGATGTGGCGATCATCACGGCCGGGAAACCGCGAGTGGCGGGGATGACGCGCGAGGATCTGCTCAACACGAATATCGCGATCATCAAGGAAGTCGCCGCAGGCATCAAGCAGTATGCGCCCCAGGCCTTTTGCATTGTCGTCACCAACCCTCTCGATGCGATGGTCTACGCGTTCTATAAACTGACCGGCTTCCCCAAACACCAGGTGGTCGGAATGGCCGGGACCCTGGATACCGCCCGCTGGCGCGCTTTTATCGCCATGGAGCTCGGAGTGTCGGTCGCCGATGTCGCCGGGACGGTGCTCGGCGGTCACGGGCCCGACATGGTTCCGCTTCCTCGCCTGACGACCGTCGGGGGGATTCCGTTGGCCGAAATTGCCACCAAAGAGCAAATTGACCGGCTCGTCCTCCGAACCCGAGAAGCGGGCACCGAGATCGTGAAGCTCTTCGGCAAGGGTTCGGCTTTCTTCAGCCCCGCCTGGAGCGCCATCATCATGGCCGAATCTTATCTCAAGGACAAGCGCCGGATCCTGGCCGCCGCGGCGCTCTGCGAGGGCGAATACGGCATCAACGGCCTGTTCATCGGCGTTCCGGTCATGATTTCCGCCAAGGGCGTGGAAAAAATCTACGAAATCAAGCTCACGGAAGAAGAGATGGCCATGCTCCAGAAAACGGCGGGCGTCGTCCGGAATACGGTCGCCGAGACGAAGCTGTAGTCGGCGGACAGGAAAGCGAGGACCTCGGCGAGCAAAGAACTCACGGGTTGCAACCATGGCCGAACACAGAATCACGACTCCTGTTTCCGATGAGGTTATCGAGAAAATGCGAGCCGGCGATAAAGTTTTTATCACCGGCTACGTCCTGACGGGAAGGGACGCGGCTCATAAGAAGCTCATCGACTTGATTAAAGAAGGGAAATCGCTGCCGGTGGATATCAAGGGCCAGTTCATTTACTATGTCGGCCCGACGCCGGCTCGGCCCGGCAAGCCGATCGGGTCGGCCGGCCCGACGACAAGCTACAGGATGGACTCCTATGCCCCGACGCTCCACGCGCTCGGCCTCAAGGGAACAATCGGGAAAGGCGCCAGAAGCAAGGAAGTCAAGGAGGCGCTGAAAAAGCACAAAGCCGTCTATCTGGCTTCCGTGGGCGGCGCCGGAGCCCTGATCTCGAAAAGCATCATCGGATCAGAAGTCGTGGCCTATCCGGAGCTCGGGCCGGAAGCGATTATCAGGCTGAAGGTCAAAGATTTCCCGGCCATCGTCATCAACGACATGTACGGCGGCGACCTCTACGAAGAAGGGAAAAAAGCCTACCGGGTGGAATAGCGACGAATCCGACTCGCGTCCGGTCGGGAAACTCGAGCTCTTGTTTATTCGTCGAAGCGGAAGAGTCGAAGCCCGTTGCCGACCGGCGAATGGGGCAGGGAATGAAATCCGAGAAGCGGGAATTCTGAATGCCTGACACCAAGAGCATAAAAAGAATTCAGGAGAAACACAAGGAGAGAAAGAATGAAAATTCATGAATACCAGGCCAAGCAGATTCTGAGCCAGTACGGCGTTGCCGTCCCTCGGGGCGAAGTCGCGGAAACGGCGGCCAAAGCCCGGGAAATCGCCGCCAGGCTCGGCGGTTCGGTCGTGCTCAAAGCCCAGATCCATGCCGGAGGACGGGGAAAAGGAGGCGGCATCAAGGTCGCCGGCACTCCCGCAGAGGCGGAGGCCCTGGCCGAAAAAATGATCGGGATGAATCTCGTCACCCACCAAACCGGTCCTCAGGGGAAGTTGGTCAAGAGGCTCCTCGTCGAGGAAGCCCTCGAGGTGGCCAGGGAGCTTTATCTCGGCATCGTCATCGACAGGTCCAGGGAATGCCCCGTCGTCATGGCTTCGACCGAGGGAGGAATGGAGATCGAAAAAGTTGCGGCCGAGCATCCGGAGCTTATTTTCAAGGAGTGGGTGAATCCTGGGGTCGGCCTGGCGGGCTTCCAGGCCCGCAAGCTCGCTTTCAAACTGGGCCTCAGCGGCGAAACCCAAAAGCAGGCGATCCGCTTTCTTCTCAGCCTGTATAAAGCGTTCCAGTCGAGCGATGCTTCCCTGGCCGAGATCAACCCGCTCATTATCTCTAAAGAAGGCGCCGTCTTGGCGCTCGACGCGAAAATGAATTTCGACGACAATGCCGTGCCCCGGCATCCGGAAATTCAAGCTCTCCGTGATCTAGATGAGGAAGATCCGCTTGAAGTCGAAGCTTCCAAGTTCAACCTGAACTATATTAAGCTCGACGGCAATGTCGGCTGCATGGTCAACGGCGCCGGCCTGGCCATGGCCACCATGGACATCATCAAATACGCGGGTGGGATGCCGGCAAATTTCCTCGATGTCGGCGGCGGGGTCACGGAAGAAGCCGTCACCAACGCGTTCAAAATTCTCGTTTCCGACCCCGCGGTCAAGGCGGCCTTGATCAACATCTTCGGGGGGATCGTCCGCTGCGACATGATCGCCAGCGGCATCGTCAAGGCCGCTCGCGATCTCGGGACGAGAATTCCGATCGTCGTCCGGCTCGAAGGAACGAACGTCGATCAGGGAAAGCAAATTTTGAGGGATTCGGGCCTCGCTTTCACTCCGGCCGCAAGCATGAGAGAAGCGGCGGAAAAAGTCGTCGCCCTGGCCCGTTGAGAGAGGAAGAAGATAAGGAGAAGATCATGAGTATCTTAGTCGATCGCCAGACTCGGGTCGTCGTTCTGGGAATTACGGGCGGTGAAGGAACGTTTCACGCTCAGCGAATGATCGAATACGGGACCAAGGTCGTCGCCGGCATGACTCCGGGCAAGGGCGGCCAGACCCATCTCGGCGTGCCGGTTTATAACACCGTTGCCGAGGCGGTGGAGAAAGAGGGAGCCAACGCCGCCGGCATTTTTGTGCCGCCGTTCGCCGCTGCCGATGCGATCATGGAATGCGCCGACGCCGGCTTGGAGGTTGTTGTCTGCATCACCGAGGGCATCCCCACATTCGACATGATCAAGGCCAAAGCCTATCTCAAGGACAAGCCGGTTTCGCTCATCGGCCCGAACACGCCGGGTATCATCTCGCCCGGAAAGTGCAAGATCGGCATCATGCCCGGGCATATCCATACACCGGGAACGATCGGCATCATCAGCCGCTCGGGAACGTTGACCTACGAGGCTGTTCAGCAGGTCGGACAGGTCGGACTCGGCCAGTCCACCGCGGTCGGGATCGGCGGCGATCCGATCGTCGGGCTGAAATATATCGACCTGCTCAAGCTGTTTAAAGCGGACAATGAAACGGAAGCTGTCATCTTGATCGGCGAGATCGGCGGGACCGCGGAAGAGGAGGCGGCCGAATACATCAAGGCCGAATTCGACAAGCCGGTGGTGAGTTTTATCGCCGGTCAGACCGCTCCGCCCGGACGCCGCATGGGCCATGCTGGGGCCATTATCGCCGGGGGAAAAGGCACGGCCAAAGAAAAAATGGAAGCGCTCGAGGCGGCGGGAGTGTTAGTGGCTAAAAGTCCGGCCGAGATCGGTCTCAAAGTCAAGGAGGCGCTGGGCAGATAATCCGTCCCTGTGGCCATGCTCATTCATTTCGCTCACCGGATCATCAAATTTGTTAATTATTAAGACCTGACCCCGATGAAGGTTGATTTTCACATTCATACCTCGGCTGACCCCAAAGATTATATCGATTTCAACAACGAGGAGCTCATCGACCGAGCCTCGAGCCTGGGTTTCGACGCCGTCGCCATCACCAATCATGACGCCGTGACCTTCAGCCCGGAACTCGAACAATATGCCGCCGACCGGGGCGTCCTCCTGATTCCGGGCGCCGAGCTGACTCTTTCCGGAAAGCACGTCCTGGTCATCAATCCGGAACCGGGGACGGAGTCCGGCCTTCGAACGCTCGAGGACCTGGCGAAAATCCGGAGCAGCCGGAATCTCATTATCGCTCCCCACCCCTTTTATCCCGGGCTGAAGTGCCTGAGGTCGAAGCTGGAGAAATATGCTTCCCTCTTTGACGCCGTGGAGTTCTCCTTTTTCTACAATCATCTCATCGACCGGAACAAAAAGGCGCTCCGCACGGCCAAAGAATTCGGCAAGCCGCTCGTCGGAACATCGGACTGCCACAATCTCTGGCAGTTCGGCTTCACCTATTCCCTGGTCGAAGCGGAAAAAAATGTCCCCTCGATCATTGCCGCCGTCAAAGCGGGAAAAGTATCCGTAGCCACCACCCCGCTTCCCCTCCCGACGATGATGCGGGTGGCGGCGAACTGGTTCCTCAATGACCGGCTGCATATTCATTACAAATTCGGCGGCGGAAAGTCTCTCCCGGATAAAGAGGAAAATTTAATCGAAATTTCGGGGCCGAAATCCGCCCCCCGCTAAAGCGGCTGAAGTATTGAGATCCGGAGAAATGCACCCCTCCCGGGAAGGGAGAAAATTTCCCCCTTCCCAGAGGATGAATAAACCGAAGTTAGCGAAAGGAGAAAAAAAAATGAAAAAAGCGCGGATTCGGCGAATCGCCGGCTGGTCCCTGTTCTTCCTGCTGGGAATGATTCTCGGGCTCAGCGGAGAGTCGGCGCAGCAAACCGCTCCGGCCCAGCCGCCTCAGTACGCTCAGCAGCCGGCGTCAGTCAGTTTGGAAAAAATCACCGATCGAGTTTACCAGGTCAGCGGGGGAAGCGGCGCCAACTGCGCCGTGGTCATCGGTCCGAAAGAGACGATGGTCATCGACGCCAAAATGAACCCGGAATCCGCCCGTCAGATGCTGGCCGAAATCGGAAAAATTTCTCCTTCTCCGATCGGAATACTCGTCTTGACGCACAGCGACGGCGACCATGTGAACGGATTGACGGGCTTCCCCGAGGGAATAAAAATCATCGCCCACGAACAGACGAAAAAAAATCTGGAGGAAGCATTTCAGGACGAACGAGCGAGGGCCTATGTCGGCCGGATCGAGACGATCAGCGAAACGGCGGTCGATTATGATTTGGGCGGCGAGAACGTCCGGCGGGCTTGGCGACAGACTCTGGTCCGTGAAGAACGCCGGGAACAGGTCGAGCGCGGTTACCAGTTGCGATAAGGAATCAGCGGCCGTTCGGCGGGTTTGACGATTCTCGAAATCGGGTAGAAATTCCCGGCCTCGGGGACCAGGCGAAAAGCCCGGTAGCGGATGAGTCCGTACTGCGACTGCGGTTCAAGAAGGCAGGGGATAAGGTTTGCGCCCGGCTGCGCGCAGGAAACATAATAATCCCCTCTCCTGGCGATCGTCGAAAGCGCCTTTTTGGTCACCTCGATTTTCTCCGGCGGAAGGTAATCGTATTTCACCGGGATCACCTCGCCGACCTCATAGACCTCGACTTCGAGCGCCGTATCCCGACTGAATATTTCAACCGCAATCTTGTGTGCCAGCAAGTTCTCGATGATCTCCTGATGAATCGCCGGGATGAGATACCCGAGCGGACGCTCGACGCTCAGAGTCGGCGAAACCCCCGGAAACCAGTTTTTTATGACTTCCGTCACGACCTTCGATGACGCAGGGAAAGGATAGGGCGCGACATCCGCCGCCGTCAGGACATCGCCCGCTTTCTTGTCGACTTTAAGGACGCCGCGGATCGGACTTTCCGTTCGTTCGAATTTCTTAATGGTCAGGGTCGGTTGGTTTTCGTCGCGGACATATTCCATCCGCAGATGGACGAGATCGCGATCGCCGAGAACCCCGGCTTTGTCGACGAGTTGCGACCGCAGAGACCGGACGAGGGAGACAATCTCCTCCCCGCAATCCGCCACCGCCTCGGCAAAGGAACGGAGGCCGAAATACTGCCAGCGAGTCCGTTCGCCGAGGGTCTCGAGGTCGTGCCGCGAAGCTCCTTCCTGGATGAAAGAAAGGGTCTCATAGATCCCCAGGGAATTCCGGCCGTCATTGAGGTCGGTCGTGCTGTAGCGCATCATCTCTTCCCGTCCTTTCAGTTCTTCGGGACGGTAGCGGACTCCGGCGGAGGAATCGAGACCCATCTCCTGGCTGACGAGATACTCAAAGAAGGCAATCCGGCGCTCGCCGAGCTTTTTTTCCACGGGGCCGAGAATTTTTCGGCGGGAAAATTCCTGTAATGTCGGGCTGATGTTGGCGTTGGAGACGCAGCCGATGGAAACCCGGTAATAATCATCTCCCTTCTCGTGAACATCGAGCGTAACTTCGGGCATCCATTGACGAAAGACGCGGTGGATGGCCCGCGTCTCTTCGGACTCAAGCTTGACATGATCGCGGTTAAGGTCGAGATCCTGCTCGTTTGTCCGCCGATCAAACCAGTTGCCGTAGGGATTCGCCTGCGGGAGGATGAGAAAATTCGCTTTCTTGAGCAGAGGTTTAAGCTCGCCGAAAGCGAGATCTCGAATCAGCCAGAGCGCCGCTTCCTTAGCCGATTGCTCGTTGCCGTGCTGGGAAGCCGTAAGAAAAATCGTCGGCTTGGCTCGGCTGAGCCGCTCGGGAGAATCGGCGCCTTCCTCATTCAGGATGGCCAAAAAGAGATCCCGGGAAGCGAAATCCCGGACGGGCAGAGTCCGGCCGACGACCCGGACAGTGACCTCCGGCGCAAGATGATCAACGGCGCTGAGAAACCTGGCGATTTCCTCGTGCTGGCTGTAAGCCGAATAAGCGGATTCTTCGGCCGGCGTTTTGACGGGTTGAGCCGCAAGAAAACTCACGTTCAAGAAAAAGACCGCGGCCGCAGCCGGGAAGATTGCCCTTGTCAGCTTCGAGTTCATGAGTCCTCCTTTCATA
>CAZNVB010000206.1:0-1713 GCA_964576265.1 uncultured Eubacteriales bacterium
TTCGGCGACATAGAGGCGGCGGTGATCGGGCGCCAGCGCCAGCCCGAACGGAATCAGACCGCGCCAGTTCTTGAGCCTTCCGTCGAGACGCAACTCGATCGTCCTGACGATGAGGTCTTTTTCTGCGTCGATCACCGAGACGGAATCGTTATTGCCGTTGCTGACAAAAACGAGCTTATCCGTGGCGACGATGGAATTCGGGCTCGCGCCGCCGACCGCCGGGATCCCTTCGACCGGCTCTCCGACTTGAATGCCGGTCTTGACTTTGGCCGTGACTGCCGGATCGGCGGGATTCCGAATATCAATCTCCCAGACCGAGAAAGATTCCGGGACATTCGGGTCGCCCAGCCCGGGAACTCTGTACCCCTCGATTTCAATTCCGTCCTTCGCCTCTTTGGAAAGGTAGGAAAAGGGAGGAAAGAAAAGTCCCTGTCGGTCAGGCAAAGAGAGATCGACCCCCTCGATCCGGCGGTATTCGAACATGCCGACATTGGCGGCGTAACAACGGTTCCCATCCGGAGAGAGAGCCAATCCGAAGGGGTATCGCCCAAGACGGACCGTTCCTAGAATGCGGCCGGATTCGACGGCGATGATGAGGAGGCGAAAATTCGCCTGATCGAGAGCATAGAGATAGCGGCCGTCGGAGCTGAGCGCCAGGTCTCCGATGTAGCTGTCCTCATAGTCCTTTCCAGCGAAGGGAACATTCGCCTCGAAGTCTCCGCTTCGCCGATCGGTGGACAGGTCGAAAACGACGACCTTCCCTTCCTGTCCGCCGCCGACATAAAGAGTTCGCTTATCGCGCGTCAGGCTCAATCCCATATATACGGAGGCGAGAACTCCCTCATCCGTCCTGAATCCGGGAGGAATCTGGCGGACGGACGGACTGGCTTCGGAGACGTCTTCAATGATAGAGACGGAAAACGGCCTGACACCGCAATTGGCCGTGACGGCGATCTTGCCGTCGGCGCTCAGGGTGAGGCCGTAAGGGTGGGGTGCGATCTCGATCTGCCGCCCAAGTGGAGTGAGAAACCTTCCGTTGGGAAGAACGGTTGTTCCGCCCCTCTCGATCTTTGTCTGTTCCAGGCGTGCCGGCGGGACAACGATCCAAAGGGAGGAATCTTCTTTCTCGGCGCAACCCGCGAGGGCGATGAAGAAAACAAAAAAGCTCAGGATCGAACGGTTTATTTTCACTTCTGACCTCATTTTGGAAATGATGGGGAAATATAACGGGCCGATGAAAAAAGGTCAAATCTCTTGAGGAAATTGACATTCGCCGGTCATCCATTTATCATGCAGGGGCTTGGCCTTCAAAGAAAGGAGAGCTGGATGGGCAAGATTTTTCGATTCCGTTCCTTCGCTTTAGGCCTTATGGTTTTTTTGGTCTTTGTCTCGAGCGGATGCAAGAAGAGCTTCAATCCCGAAAATTTCGACTGGATTGAGATCGACGAGAGCTATGTCCCTCAGAACTATATCGAGGAGTTTATCAAGAACGACGCCGAGCAAAGAGGGCTGTTTCCCGTTTTTATAAGAAACTACGGCCAAGAAAAATCCGCTTTAGCAAGCTTTCGGGGGGCAAATTTTGCCCGGCCGAACGAGGCGGCTCTAGCTCTGGCTTTCCCCGGCCTTGAAGATTGGATGCTGGTGGACATAAAATTTAAGACGGAAAAGGGGCAGGAAGCGACGCGGACGGTTCTGTATATAAAACTCGAAGGG
>CAZNVB010000207.1:0-3434 GCA_964576265.1 uncultured Eubacteriales bacterium
ATCGATATTCGTAAATAGGCATCCTCGTTCTCCTTCGCCCGAATCCGTGGCGATATTTATATTTTAATATGAGGAATTCCCTTTTCAACCAGCAGGGCGTTCAATTCCGCGATGTCCTTTTCGACAATCTCATCCAGCTTCCCCGGCCAGGGTTCGAGAAGCTTTTTGAATTCTTCAATGCGATCGAGGGCTGTCTGCGTCGGAGCGCCCGGGTAACGGGTGATCTCCCCGGCGAGCCGCATCATTTGCTCCGGCAGCCTTCCGCCCCGCAGAGCGACCTCGACAGGCTGGCGATATCCGGTTTGACCTTCCGGGCTGCGGCCGAACATTTTTTCTATCTCTCCGAGCTTTCCCCGAATCGTCTTGATTTTCTCCGGAACCGCGGCATCGAGGCTTTTTATGGATTTAAGCGCTGTCTCGAGTTCGGCGAGCCGGCTGGAGAGGGAATTGACTCTGGAGAGGAGCCGGGACATCTGAGACAATAGCTCGACGGCTTGCCGGGCGGCCTTCTGATTCAGCTTTCGCTCCTCAAGGGGGATGTCCTGTTCCGGGTCGGCCCTGACGGTGAAGACTTTTTCGAACTTCTTCGAATCGACTTCGAGAACAGCCCGGTATTCGCCGGGCAGAGCGAGCGGCGTGAATCCGCCGCCGAAGCCCATCGCTCTTCCCATCCCGGTTGCCCTCTGGCCGCCTGAGACTGCGCTCCCCGCGCCCCGCGCGGCTCCGCCGCCGAAGCCCGACATCATGCCGGCAGCCATCGCCTCCAAGTCGATTCCCGAGGGATGGCTTTCTCTCAAATCCCAAACGATGCGGTGCAGCCCAGGTTCTCCGGAAGCCGTCAAATTGCGGACTTCCCTCCCCTCCTGATCGTAAATCGCAAGCTTGACCTTGGGGCTCTTTTTCTCGCCCGGCTTAAGATAATAATGAATATACGCCCCGGGAACGGGGTTCTCGGCCGCATATCCCGGGCTTCCATACATATCGGAAGAACTCTTTGTCGCCCACATCGTCGCCGGCCTGATCTCGAACAGGGCCGCTTCGCCGGCCAAGACTTCGGGCGTCAGTTTTTCGAGGGGGCGAATGTCATCGATGATCCAGACCCCTCGGCCGTGGGTGCCGACAATCAGGTCGCGTTCGCGCGGGTGGATCTGAATGTCGCGGACGGCCACGGTCGGAAAATTTTGTCGATAAGGGATCCAATTTTTTCCGCCGTCGAAGCTGAAGAAAAGGCCGAACTCGCTTCCTACAAAAAGGAGATTGGGATTTTCCAGATCTTCACGGACGACATGCAAATAGCCGACTTCCGGGAGGTTGGAGCTCAGCGCCGCCCAGGTCTTTCCATAATCCTTCGTTTTGAAAATGTAGGGCTTGAAATCGTCCACTTGATGGCGCGAGATGGTGATATAGGCCACGGCCTCATCGAAGTGAGAAGCCTCGACGCGAGTGACCCAATTGTCCTCGGCCGGAAGGCCCTTGATGTTTCGGGTGACATTCTCCCAGGTGCGGCCCCCGTCGCGGGTGACGTGCACCAGACCATCATCGGTACCTACCCAAATGAGACCCTCCCGGAGCGGCGATTCCGAAATCGTCAGGATGGTGCAATGGATCTCCGCACCCGTGTTGTCGGCCGTGATCGGCCCGCCGGAATCCTTTTGCTTTGTGGGATTGTTGGTGCTGAGGTCGGGACTGATCTTGACCCAGGAGCGGCCCCGGTCTGTAGTCTTGAAAAGAAAATTCCCGCCGAAGTAGACGACTTGAGGATGATGGGGCGAAATCAGGATCGGCGAATTCCAGTTGAAACGATACGGAGGTTCGTCGAGCGGCGCCACGGGCTTGATTGCCTGAACATCCCCGGTCCGGGTGTTGTGGCGCTCGATTCCGCCCATCTGGAGATTCCGGTAGAGTGTGTCCGGGTCTTGGGGATCGATCTGGGCATAGAAGCCGTCGCCGCCGCCGGTCGGAAACCAGTGAAGGTTGAGGATTCCGGCGCGGTCTTTAGAATTGCTCGGCCCCTGCCAGTTGCCGTTATCCTGGAGCCCGACATTGACCTGATAAGGATCGCGCATATCGTATCCGACCTGGTAGACTTCGGCCCAGGCCTGGGATTCGACGGCATACCAGCTCTTCCCCCCGTCATAAGAAATGTCGATGCCGCCGTCGTTTCCGTCAATGAGATGGTTGGGGTTCCACGGATTTACCCAGAGAGCATGGTGATCGGGATGAGTCCCCCGCGAGATGACCTCGAAGGTCTTGCCTCCGTCGCGGGAAACATAGTTTTGACCCGAATACACGTAGACGACCAGGTCGTTCGTCGGGTCGACCGTCAGACGGCTGTAATAGAACGGCCGAAAATTGATCTGGTCATAAGTCCGCTTGTCGCAGGCGCGCGTCCAGGTCTCTCCCTTGTCATCCGACCGGAACAGCCCGCCGTTCTGGTGCTCGATCAGAGCATAGACGACGTTCGGTTTCGAGCGACAGACATCCACACCGATCCGTCCGACGACTCCTCCTGGAAGTCCGCCGCCGAGCTTCTTCCAGGTTTCACCGCCATCGGTGGTTTTATAAAGCCCGCTTCCCTCTCCGCCGCTGCGGAAATAATACGGCCATCGCCGATGGTCCCACATTCCGGCATAAAGCACCCGGCTGTTCGAAGGATCCATGGCCAGATCGCACGCCCCCGTGTCGGCGTTGACATAAAGGACTTTTTTCCACGTTTTTCCTCCATCCAGAGTTTTGTAAACGCCGCGCTCTTCGTTAGGCCCCCAGAGGTGACCCTGGGCGGCGATAAAGACGATATCAGGATTGTCCGGATCCGTGACGATCCTGGAAATAAAACGCGTCTCCTTGAGCCCCATGTTTTTCCAGGTTCGGCCGGCGTCCTCGGACTTGTAAATTCCGTCGCCGATGGCCACGGAATTGCGGGCGGTGGCTTCTCCCGTCCCCACCCAGACGATATCCGGATGACTCTGGGAAACGGCAACGGCGCCGACCGAAACGGTGCTCTCCTTGTCGAAGACCGCTTCCCAGGTGATGCCGTTGTTCACGGATTTCCACAGGCCGCTCGGCCCGACGGCCGCATAAATGACGGACGTATTGCTCAAGGGAACGGCAAAATCCACCGTCCGGCCGCCCATATTTGCCGGCCCGATGTTTCGAATCTTGAAGGTCTTGAGAAAAGCTGCATAGTCGAATTCCGAAGCTTCGGCCGACGCCTTTTTCTGTCCGCTCCAGCCTGCCGGTGCCGCCCCAAGCAGGATCAGCAAGACCAGAACGGTCAGCCAGAGAGAGCGGAAATTATCCTTTCTTTTCATGAGAACCTCCTTTCGGTTTTTTTTGAACCTGTTCCATGCGTCAATATTCTGAACTTAAGGAGCCTTTATTCCATCCGTTCATACGAGGACCGACGGCCGTCGAGACCGATGCTTCCTCTTTAC
>CAZNVB010000208.1:0-2491 GCA_964576265.1 uncultured Eubacteriales bacterium
TGAAGGTCCCGGTGATGATCGAAGTCTTCAAGCAAGCGGAAGAAGGAAAATTCAGGCTTGAGGATACGCTTGTCGTCAGGAACGAATTCCGCAGTCTGGCTGACGGCAGCTCCTTTTCTCTTAATCGGGAAGATGATTCGGACCCTGAAATCTATGACCAAATCGGCGGGACAATGACCATCCGCGAGCTGACCGGGCGAATGATCACGGTGAGCAGCAATCTCGCCACGAATCTTCTCATTGACTTGGTCAAGCCTGAAAACGTGATGTTGACCCTGCGCGGGTTGGACATCGATCAAATGATCGTATTACGAGGGGTAGAGGACAGTAAGGCTTTTGAAAAAGGACTGAATAACCGGACTTCAGCCTTTGGCTTGATGCGGGTCATGGAGGAAATCGCACTGGGCAGAGCCGGAAGGGAATGGGCTTGTCGGGAAATGATCGACATCTTGGCCCGACAGAGGTTCAGAAGCGGAATTCCCGCCGGCGTTCCTAAAGGCGTCAAAGTCGCCAATAAGACGGGGTCCATCATCGGCATGGAACACGACGCAGCGATCGTATTTCCCCCTGGAAGAAAACCTTATGTTTTGGCGATTCTCAGCCGGGGCGTCAAATCCAGAGAAGCCGGGGAGAATCTTATTGGCCGACTTTCCCGGCTCATTTATCAAGAGGTGGTCAAAAGTCGGGGTTGACCGGGAAGCCCATTTGGGCTAAAATAGTTATTAGTTTAAGCTGGAAAATACAATATTTAGTAGAATTTTCAGATAAAGGTAGCACAGATTGAAGTTTTTTCTTGACATTCCCTTCTAGGTTTGTTTATAATCCCACCGGATTTTGTCAGCTCATGCTCAAATCACGCCTCAGACCCGTCGATTATTTTATCGGGCTGTTTCTCGGCCTTTTTTTCCTCGTCGGGAAGCCTGTTGAATTCGGCCAAGAGAACTCTTTTTTCCACGGTTTCTTGATCAAGAAGCCGGTGATACGCATCGGACTCGGAATCAACCTTTCTGAAATGAACATCCGCTCGTCCTCCGGGATGCAGGTCTATGAAGTGAATTCGGGCTACAGACTCCTGGCCTCGGAGAGCAACGAAATTCATATTCGGGGTCAGAAAGAGAAGCTCAGCGAGCGGTTTGTCCTTCAGGTCGCGCAGAGGACAAAAAAGTCGGAGGCCGAACGCCTCGCCCGCGAGCTCGAAGCCCAGGTTACTCAGAGGGTTTACATTATCTCCGGCCGGGAGTCCCCGGGCGAGGGTCAGTTCCAGGTTCGGGTGGGCGATTTTTCGACTCGCGGCGAAGCCCTCAATGTCATCAAAAAGCTCCAAAAAGCCGGTTATGAAGATGTGTGGATCGTCCGTGAAGAGGTCACGGAAAGAGAAGCCCATGCCCTCCATGTTTTTGTCGGGAGCGAGCTCAAGATCCTCAATAAAGACACGGTGATCTATTTCATCCCTTCAAATCCTCAGAGCTATCTTTCTTACAATGGAGTCGAGTACAGGGGGATTTTCGTTCTTCGCGCTTCTCCAAAAGGACTTGTTCTGGTCAACATCCTGAACTTGGAAGATTATCTCCTCGGCGTCGTGCCCTGTGAGCTTTCTCCCGACAAATTCAAATCTTTCGAGGCGCTCAAAGCCCAGGCTGTGGCGGCCCGGACGTATGCCATCAAAAACCTTGGACTCTACCGCGATCTCGGGTTTGACCTCTGTGATTCGCCCCAGTGCCAGGTTTATGGAGGGCTGAGCGCTGAACATCCCCTGAGCAGCCGGGCGGTCCATGAGACCCGGGGAGAGGTCGCCACCTTCAAGGGCAAGCTGATCAATGCCCTTTACACAAGCACCTGCGGGGGAATGACCGAAGATGTCGAAAAAGTCTTTGGCGGACAACCCCAGGCTTATCTCCAGAGCACGGAATGCGTCTACGAGAAGCAGAAGGAATTTCTGCTGGAAAGCCAGGCTTTTCCGCCCGTCATCATGAACGGACGGAATCTTGGCTATGGGCTTGCCGTTCTCGCCGGCCTGGGCATCTTGCCCCTAAAAACTGACCCCGCATTTTATGGCGATTCGGTCACCATCGGCGAAGCGACCGAATGGACGGGACGCGGCCTGGCTTTGCTGGGGAAAAAACAGCCGAACTTAAATCCTGCCGGGACGAACCTGAGTTTTCAGAGCCTGGCGACCTATCTCATCGACGCTTTCGAGTGGAGGGAGCGAGTTGAAAACTTGATGCTCAAAAGCGAGGTCGATTTCATTCTCCGAGATTTTCCGCCCATGAGGGAGGAGCTCAGGAACAGCCTGGCCTATCTCATTCACAGCGGAGTTCTCCCGGCATCCCCCGGGATGGCCGATGAGTCGAGGGCTGTGACCCGTGGAGAACTGGGCCTGGCTCTCTACCGGGCAATCATAAGCTATTTCGACCCCCGGCGCAGCGGCACCTTTCTCGGATTGAATGGAAAAAACGAGATCGAAGTCGAAGAGGATGGAGAGATCCGCCGC
>CAZNVB010000209.1:0-9444 GCA_964576265.1 uncultured Eubacteriales bacterium
GTTTGGGTGGGCGAAGGCCGCAAAGCGAGAACCCTGCGGAGATTTTTCTCGGGCATGAGTCGCGAGCAAAGACAGAAGTTGGAAGCTGTGGTGATGGATATGTGGGACCCCTATATCGCCGCTGTGCGGCTGAAAGTCCCCCACGTCAAGATCGTTTTCGACCTGTTCCATGTCGTCGCCCAGTTCTCGAGGATCATCGATAAAGTGCGTCACAGCGAATACCGAAAAGCCTCCCAAGCCAATAAAGAGGTCTTCAAAGGCGCCAAATATCTTCTTCTGAAAAACCGCAGAAACATCCGCAGACCTAAAGACCGCCGGCACCTGGAAGAGCTCTTGCGTCTGAACAAAGTCATCAATACGGTCCTGATCCTCAAAGACAAACTCAAACCCATCTGGACGTATCGTTGCCGGACATGGGCCGAGAAGGCCCTTAAAGAATGGTCTGCTTTGGCTCGGACCGTGAACCATCCGGCCGTGAGAAAGTTCGCTAAAACCCTGGACCGCTACCGGTATGGAATCTTGAATCACTGCGAGTTTCCGATTCATACCGGAAAGCTGGAAGGCGTCAATAACAAGATCAAAGTGATCAAACGGAGGGCTTATGGCTTCCATGACGTTCGTTACTTCTCCCTTAAGATCATTCAAGCCTTTGCCAACTAATCGGGAGATGATCCAGAAATTTTTATGTCAACAAAAATTATCCAATGAACTTGTCTTCTAAATTTTGGTCAAGTGTAAAAATTATCACCCGCTCACCGGCTTTTGTGCTGATATCTGTATGCAAACTTCTTATTTGACAGCCTGTAATATCTGAAACCATATTCTCAAGAAAAACTCGGCCGCTTTCCAGCAGTTGCCTTCGTATTCTCTTTATTAAGTCCGCTCCTTCGGAGCTTTTTGCGAGTTGCTCTTCCGCAGGAGTGAGCACACCTTTGAGCCTAACTAAAACCATATCCTTGATAATATAGGTTTTGGCTTCTTTCGGGCCTCTGCCCAAAAATTCTTTTTCAAATCTGATTATGGCTTCGCTTTTTTGTGCTTCTGTTTGGCCTTGAGTTTTATTTTCCATTTTTTTCTACCTAGGCTGATTTTTGATTGTACCAAATTAGTTCAAAGACAAAAAGATAAATCCAGACAGAATTATTTAAATATTTGGGTCATCTCCCGATCCGTTGGCAAAGGCCCGATTGATCTTAAGGGAGAATTCGCGAACGCCAGGGAAGCCAAAAGCCCACCGTTTGATGACTTCGGTCTTGTCCTTAACGCCTTCCCGCTTTCCGGTATGAATCGGAGCCCGGCAGTGATTGAAGATTCCATGCCGGTAGCGGTCCGGGGTTTCAGCGAACTTTCTCACGGCTGCGCGCATCATTGACCGAAAGGATCTGGAAGGAATTCTCAAACGAACGGCACGGGGGTCAGGCCTGAACATTTGACAAATCCGCCTTTACCTAAAAGCCGGGTCATCATTTCAGAAAAATCGTCTTCAGTTCGTGGTTGTCTTCAAAGAGAAGCTTTGGATTCTAGGCGGTGCCGTCCAGGCCTGCCATCCGTTCAGAGCCAACACCGATATCCGGTCGTCAAGCGAATGGATAAGAGGTTATTTTTTAGGGCCGGACTTCGCTCGGCAGACCAGGATGGTTCCCGTTTTAGCCTGGACGAGGACGGCGTCCTGGACGGAATCCGGTCGGATCGCCATGGTGAAAGTCAGGTAGGGACTTTCGCTGAGGACATGCTCCACCTCGACCCGGACTTCGCTTTTAACGGAGTTTCTCCAGACCTTGTAGATTTGCCATTCGGACCGGGCAAGTTCCCGGGGAAGCTCAACGGCCACATAGACATCTTCGCCGGCGGGCGAAATTTCAGCCGGCAGGTAGTCGACGTTCAACTCCACGTCGCCGACAAGACCGTCGGTCAGAATGCTTAAGATCAGGGCCTGCTTCTCTTGAGGGGTCATCTCGCGGAAAATTCTGTTGCCAGTCAGGCTGGCAACGCTCATCACCGTGAGCTCGGGATTTTTCGGCCGGATAACGAGAGCGGCTTCTGCGGCCGCCGAGTATCGAGAGACGGAAAAACGGATTTCGTAATATCCCCGCTCGACCTCGATCAGAGTCCGCCTGATCTCCTTGTCGGCGCCTTCAAGATAGAGGCCGCTGCTTTCTTGGGCCAGCATGCGGAGCGTTTGTTTTCCCGAGGCGGAGCTGATCTCACCGACCCGCGTCCCGGCAGGATTGATAAGGAAAAGAATCGTCCCCGTTTCTCTGAGGTTCCTTCCAAGGTTGCTGATCTGGTTATACATGGTGTTGTCGGGCGACGAGATTTCCACGTTATTCGCGCTTGCCACATCCTTCTCGTCGAAAACGATCAACGATCGGTTGGCCGCGGCCTGGAGGGGAATGCCGCAGGAATAGAGGTGGACGATTTTGCTCGATTCGGGAAACCGGCCGAGAATGGCGTTGAGCGTCCTGAGCGAGCTGATAATGACCGCAGCCAACTGTCGGTCGGCCTGTCGGTCGAGATCCCTCTCGGTTTTCTTCATCCGGCCCGGGGTGCTGTCTCGCCATTCGGGGTAGACGTCCCGGATCTCCGTTCCGGCGGCCGCCCGAGATTGAAGATAATCGCTCTGCCGGGCGAGGACAAATTGATTGACGGACCGAGTTGTCTCCTTCCGGTCGTCGTTGGGCCCTTGAATGACCCTGAGCCCCGAACCGGGATCGATCGTCATGACGACGAATCGCGACCGGCCTTCGATCCGGGAAACGAGCTCCGCCGCGATTCTTTTGGATTTGCCCAGGAGATGATAGGGCTGGGAGGCCGTGTCGAAGACAAGAAAGATCATTTTTTGGTCGGATCCTCCCTTGGAAAGGGTGAATTCGTCGACTCTGCTTCCGTTGATTTGAATTTCCAGGTCGGCGGTCGTCAAATCGCTGACCGGGGTTCTGTTCTTGTGGAATGCGTAAAGCGGAACGACCCGAAAACGGCCCTCAATTTTTTGGCCGGTTGCGCTCTGCTCCGCGGCCGCGCCGAATAAAGAGAAGCCGGCAAAGGATATGGTCAGGCCGAAAACCGCAACCCTTTTCATCGAGTTGATCTTATCCCAAAAATCGCTGGGGATCAACAGAATGGCGAGTCGTTAAAAAGCCGCCGGCGTCTTGACAGACCCCGGGGAGGGAAATAGGATGGGATTGTTCTGAGAGAATCCATAAGGGAGGAGAACTCATGAGTCTAAAAATATGGAACCTTAATAAGGAAGGTGAGCGCGGAGAGATGGACCGCCGCCGGTTTCTGGTCAAGTTGGCCAGGCTTGCGGGAGGGACGGCCGCGGCTGCCGCTCTGTTGCCGGCTCTCGAAGGCGAGCCTGATGTTCCCCAGGTCGTTCCTCCGGACGACCCCCGTTTGGAGACGGGCTATATCAAATATCCCGGCCAAACGGGCGAAATCCGCGCCTATTCAGCCCGGCCGAAGAGCCAGGAAAAACTCCCGGGAGTCGTCGTCATTCACGAGAATAGAGGTCTCAACCCGCACATCGAGGATATCGCCCGTCGCACGGCGGTCGAAGGATTCATGGCTGTCGCGCCGGACGCCTTATCTCCTTTGGGCGGAACCCCCGAAAATCCGGACGAGGCCCGGCCTCTTTTCCAGAAACTCGACCGGGAGGAGAATATTAAGAATTTCGTCGCTGCGGTCGCCTACCTCAAGACCCATCCCCAGACGACGGGGAAGGTTGGGGTCATGGGCTTCTGCTGGGGCGGGGGAGTCACCAACCAGGTGGCTGTCCACTCTCCGGATGTCGCCGCCGCCGTTCCCTTCTACGGCAGCCAGCCCGCGCCCGAGGATGTCCCCAAAATCAAGGCCGCGATGCTCATTCATTACGCCGGCGAGGACGAGCGAATCAACGCCGGCATCCCGGCCTTCGAGGAAGCGCTCAAGAAGGCCGGAGTTGACTATAAAATCCACATGTACGAGGGCGCGGGACATGCCTTCATGAACGACACCGGAACACGCTATCATAAAGAAGCGGCCGCGCTCGCCTGGGAACGAACGGTCGCCTTCCTCAAGGAGAAGCTCAAGATATAAGATTTTGCCGGCGCCACTCGGCGGCCACGGCGGCCACGAACGGCTTTATCCGAGTGAAAAACTTTTTGTAACCCGAACAAAGGTAGTTCCATCCCGGTTCGCCTTCCGGCGAGCACAGGAAGCGGTTCTTCGGGCACTCCCCGTTGCACATGTTCAACACGCCGCAGGCGCGGCAGACCCGGGGGAGCTTTTCCCGCTTGGCGAGACCGAAGGCTCTCTGAGCCTGGCTTTCGAGAAGGTCGATGAGCGGCGTTTCGCCGATATTGCCCAGAAGGTGGGCCGGGTCGACAAAATGGTCGCAGGAGTAGAAATCTCCGTTCCTCTCGATGACCGGGATGTCGCCGCAGACAGGGCGGAAGAGACACAGAGAATGTTCCAGGTTGAAGGCCGTGCGGGCGGCTTCTTCGATGATCTGGATTTTGATCCGTCCGATGTCTCTTGCCGCCCACTCGTCGAAAACGGCGCAGAGGAAATCGCCCCAGGCTTCGGCCGGCACGGTCTCGGGGGTGACGGCGGCGGCCGGGCCGGGCGCTTGTTCGACGAGCGGGAGGAAGGTCACGGAAGAAGCGCCGATCGTCTTAAAAAACCGGTAGACTTCGCCGGGATGCGGGGCGTTGTGCGAGCTGACTACACAGAGAATGTCGGTCGAGACGCCGTGCCGCCGCAGGATTTCGTAGCCGCGCATCACCGCATCGAATGTCGGGCGGCCGTCCCGGGTGAGGCGATAGCGGTTGTGCATCTCGCGCGGGCCGTCGAGACTGAGCCCGACGGCGAAACCCTGGGCAGCGAGGAAGCGTCCCCACTCCTCGTCGAGGAGAGTTCCATTCGTCTGCATCCCGTTGGCGATTATCCGGCCCGGCGGGCACAAGCGGCGCTCGATTTCGACGATCTTGCGGAAGTAATCGAGGCCGAGAACGGTCGGCTCCCCGCCGTGCCAGGAGAAGCGAATAATTTCGTCCGGCGAGGCAGCGATGTGCTGGGCAATGTAATGTTCGAGGAGGTCGTCCGACATACGCTTCGGGCCTTCCGGCGCGCCTCCGTCCCCTTTCTCGAGATAGTAGCAATATCGACAGCTCAGGTTGCAGGCGGCGTCGGCCGGCTTGGCAAAAATTTGGAATCCGCGGGACGCAACAGCCATGGGGATTATAAACCGACCTGACGAAGCAATCCGGCCTCCCTTTATCCTCGGGGATGATAGATTGCGACGACCGGCGACGTCAAGGCGGCCGAGAAGAGCGAATTTCTGCCGCCGATCGAGGATTGTTTCGCCGGGCCTATGGGGCGAATAAGCCTTATTGCGGAGCGGCGAGTTTCACGTCTACCCAGAACGAATATTTCTTTGGTCCCTGGACGACATCGGGAACCCGGCCGTCGTAACTCCCGGTCGCTCTTTCGCCTGTCATGTCGGCTCCCGTCATGCCGCCTCTGCGGTCTCTCATTGCCGCCTTCATTTCCTCGGTCATCCCGCCCCATTCGAACCCGAGCTTGACATCTTTTCCCGGCTCGGCTCCGATGCCTGTCGGGTGATGATCCCGCGAACAGAGAGGGACTCGGATTTCATAGACGACCTGATCCTGAAGTCTCCCATACCTAAAACCGGGCAAATCGACATCCGGGACGGGGCCGGAAGGGAAAATCTCTTCTCCTTTTTTATTGATAGCGGTGGCTTCGTAGACAACGAATTGGGGGTTATCGATAATTTCCTGTTTTCTTTGCTCCGACAGCGGTTGTCCCTGTTTTTCCATATAATCGATCAACTGCTGTCCATTGACCGTCTTCTTGGTGAATTTTACGCCGAAGTCTTTGTCTTTCTTCCCCGAGGTGCTGGCGTACATCGTCAGGCCCGTCATCTCGATCGAGCTCAGGAATTTCGGGTTCTTGAAAACGAAGAGAATATAGAGATTCTCTCCGTCGTTGCGGAGGGCATATTCAACGCCCACGCTTTTCTGGGAGGACATCGTCTCCCCTTGCCATTCTTCAATTTGGCCGTCGATGGCAGGAGGCGCGGCCGCCCATTTGCTCTGGACGATCTCTTGAGCGGAAATCGTGGCGGCGAGAGAAAAAAGGAGCACAAACGAGAGGGGAAAAACGACCTTAAAGCTCTTTGTTTTCATCGGTGACCTCCGGAGCATATGTATTTTACAGGAATCATCCTGGTGTTTCAATCGAACGGGCAAGAGGAGCTTTCGTCGAATCCCTGCTCGGCCCCATATTCATCCCGGAAAGGCGTCTTTTGCCCGCGCCAAACGGGGACTGCGAACGCGCGGCCAGGCGGCAGGATCGGACGGCTCTTTCCCTCAGCTTCCCCCGTGAACCGGCGCGCCGGAGCTCACTTTTCAACTCCAGCGAAGGCGATGGCTGGGAAGTCTCTCTCATTGTGTGATCGGCGACCGGGGAATGGAGAAGCGACATCAAAGGTCCGACCTTACCGACGGTTTTTGGCAATCGACATGGCGTCCTTCTTGGATTATAATTGCCATCGGCGAGTGGCCAGCCCGTAAATTCGACGAAACAAAAGAGATTTTTCAGCGAAGAGAAGAATGGCGGAATGGGCGTCTTCGCTGAGCCGGGAGGGCGAGATGTCGGGTTCTCAAGAGTTTTTCGGCCGGCCGGGAATTCCCTTCCTAAGAACCGCGATGGTCCTTTTTCTCCTGTTTGCCTTCCTTCCCGCCGGACTCCAAGCTCAGGAGGAGGACGAAGAGGAGGTCGTTTTCAAAGGCATCGGGATTCATGTCAGGCTCGGCGGCGGATACAGCCTTTTTTCCGGAGGCGACCTCAAGTCCGGCATCCAGGGGATGTATGATCAGGCTTGCCGAGCGATTGCCGGTGCGGGATATTCTCTTGGCCGCGGCGATGAGCACCCCTTGAATTCGGGCTATGAACTCGGCGGCGAGATCGTTTATTATTTTGCCGGACGGCTCGGCCTTGGAGCGGGGGGGACGCTGGCTCGGGCCAAGAAGACAAATAAACAGCTTTTTCGGCCCGGAAACGACCCCCGCGATTATTCCTTGACGATCGTTCCACAAGTCGACCTCTTATCGCTCCGGCTGGCCGTGTTCTACGCGATCCCCCTTAATCGCCTGCTAACCGTGTCTGTCAACGTCGGCCCGGCCTACTATTCCGTGGACTATGAATACGCCGCTAGTGTCGCGATGGTGAACTATGAATATGACCATTCTCAGAACGCGAAGGCCGGAGGCTTCGGGGCCCAGGGAGGCGTCGGTTTTGAGATCCGGATGAACGAGCGACTGGCCTTCATCCTCGAAGCCCGGGGGCGTTATGCGAAAATCTCCGGGTTTGAAGGCAAGGAGGGGATGTACGAATACCTGGGAGGTCCGTTCGCCACCTGGGACAAAAAGGGGAAGCTCTATTATTTTGAAGAAGAAGGATTCCCCCGACTGGAGGTGTTTGCTCAAGCTCCGACCGCGGGATCGAACAGCCGTGAGGCGGTCTTCGATTTCTCCGGCGTGAGCTTGCGGGCCGGGCTGAATTTCAAGTTCTGATCGTCCGGTTCTTCGTTCGAGCTCGACAGAACCGTCAGAACTCCGTTCTCATGTGCGGAGCGAAGTGAGCTCATGAGATAATCATGGGATCGCCGCTCTTCCGAAAAGCCCTGGCGATAACTGGAAGAGCGGTTTCTGAAGAACGAATTTAGCCCGCCCACGATTCGCTCCGAGACGATAAGTTCGGCAAAAAAGAGCGTAAGCGGCCAGGTCTTGGCGGAAGTCCTGGCTTCCGTATCCCTTGACGGGATGTTGAGCCGGATTTAAAATGAAATGGAGCTGGCGGGGAATGAACACAGGGCCGCGGAGCACTTTTGTTTTCTCCTTTTTCCTGATGGGGTTCTCTATCGGATTTGACGGAATTGTTCCGGATTCATCGCAAGAGCAGCCCCAGCTTCGCCACGAGGTCAAGGTCACTCTGAAGCTCATCCAGGTCTCCGTGACCGACAAGAAAGGGAATCCCGTCCTGGACCTCACTCCGGACGATTTCATCGTCTTCGATGAAGGCCGGAAGCAGAAGCTGACGGAGTTCGAAAGGCATGTCGTCCAGCTTCCTGCAGAGGAAAAGGAGGAAGTCCCCCCGGAGGACCGGGAGACAGCGACCGCGCCGACTCGCGCTCTGATGCCGAGGAAGTTCCTCCTGTTCTTCGATTTCGCCTTCAACAACGGGATCGGGATCGAGAAGGCCAGGAAGGCGGCGCTGTATTTCATCGACACCCAGCTTCAGCCTGACGATGAGATCGGACTTGTCTCTTACTCGGCCGTCAAAAGCCTGACCCTCCACGAGCCGCTGACCAGCGACCACAGGCTCGTCCGAAAAGCCGTCAGGCGGATCGGGATCGACCAGATCGCTGGGCGGGCGGAGGACTTCGAGCAGGAATACTGGCGCTATCGGGCCCAGGTGAACCCGACCGATGCCGCGAGCCCGGGAAGTGTTTTCCAGAAACAGGGGTTCGGCGCCGACCTCATGCTCGAGGAGCTGAAGAGCAAGGTCGATGAGACCAGGCGGCTGGAAGCCAAGACCCAGGTCTTCAACTTCGCGGCGGTCATGACGGAATTCGCCAGGGCTCTCAGATATGTCCCGGGCCATAAATATCTGCTCCTCCTTTCCTCGGGTGTCCCCCATTCCCTCGTCTACGGTGTCCAGACACCATATCACAAGATCGGCATCCATGAGTGGGGGGAATTCTGGCTGCAGGAGAAATACGAGGACATGCTGAAGGAATTGAGCGCGGCGAACTGCACAATTTACGCCCTGGATACCCAGGATCTCGGCCAGATTTCCGGCAATGACGAGAGGATGCGCGGGGATTCCATCCTCCAGAAGATGAGCAGCGCCACGGGAGGGAAGTACTTCGGGAACATCAATCATTACGAGCGCCACATCGGGAAAATCCAGGATCTCACCGGCTGTTACTATGTCCTGGGTTATTATGTTGACGACATCTGGGACGGCCGCTACCGCAAGATCAAGGTGGACGTCAAACGCTCCGGACTTAAAATCTACGCTCAGAAGGGCTATTTCAACCCCAGGCCGTTTTCTGAATACAGCGAGTTGGAGAAGATGCTCCATCTTGTGAACCTGGCGCTCGGCGAGGAGCCGCTCTGGCAGATTCCGGTCCGTTTCCCCCTCGAGGTCCTGCCCGGCCCGGCGGACGGGAGGGGAAATCTGTACCTCGCGGCCAGGGTTCCTGTCGAGGAAATTCGGGAGGTGCTGGAAGGGAAGGCGGAGTTCATCGCCGTCATTTTCGACGAAAAAGACAATATCGTGACCCTGAAGAGGAATGAGAAAGACACCTATTCTCTCACGGGGGAGGTTTTTTCCTTCAGCGGCGCCTTTTCCCTGCCCCCCGGCACTTACAAATGC